>JAUUZN010000156.1 GCA_030589945.1 Gammaproteobacteria bacterium
GAATAGCGGGCGTATTTGTCAGACGTTTACTGAAGAACATGCGTTTACAAACCGATCCAACCATCATTTATGGATTAGGTGAAAATTTTGATGGCGACTTGAAATTTGTTCATTTGAGAACCGATGGCCCCTATAATACCTATCGAAACAAAGGTTTGCCGCCAACGCCCATAGCCATGCCGTCTGAAGCATCAATTATTGCAGCAGTGCATCCTGCAGCGGGTACTGAACTCTATTTTGTCGCTAGAGGTGACGGTAGTCATCAGTTTTCCGATACACTCAAACAACATAACGCAGCGGTCCGTGAGTACCAGCTGAACAGGAAACATTAACCATGTTTATCACGCTTGAAGGATCTGAAGGTTCCGGCAAAACAACGAGTATGAATTACATCGAGAGCTGGTTTAATGATAACGGGGTCACACCAATAGTTACCCGCGAACCAGGTGGAACTCCACTTGCTGAAGAAATCAGAGAAACTCTGCTCGCAACACGTGATGAAAAAATGGCCCCCGATACAGAATTGTTATTAATGTACGCAAGCCGTGTTCAGCACTGTCAGTCGCTGATCATTCCCAAGCTCAATGAAGGTCATGTGGTGATCAGCGACCGCTTCAATGACGCTAGTTTTGCTTATCAGGGAACAGGACGGGGATTGAGCGTCGAGCGACTCACTGAGTTAGACCAATGGTGTCTCGGTGATTTCAAACCCGATTTAACACTGTTTCTCGACATCTCTGTTGAACTGGGTCTTAGTCGCGCAAGTCGAAGAAGTGCGCCGGATAGATTTGAGCAAGAAGCCATAAGTTTCTTTGAAAAAATTCGACAAGGTTATCTAGACCGAGCGGCCGCTGAACCTGAGCGAATTAAGATCATTGATGCTAGTGGTAGTATCGAAGAGGTTCAACAAAATATTGCCTTTGTTCTCGAAAAGCATTGCTCTAGTGTGATCAAATGAGACATCAACGAAGTGAGCAGTGGAGTCATAAATAATGACTAATTCAGGTCGCTATCCGTGGTTTGACACGCATTGGGAACAGTTGGTCTCTTTACGACAACAGTCTAGATTGCCACATGCGATTATTCTCAAATCTGTGGATGGACTCGGCTTGGTTCAACTTGCCGACAATCTTGCCAAGTCAGTGTTGTGCAAAACACCTACAGATGATGGCTATGCCTGTAATCAATGTCGTGACTGTGGCCTGTTAGCGGCAGATACTCATCCAGATTATCACTACATTAGTGTATTGGATGACAAGAAATACATATCAATTGAGCAGATCCGCGCCCTTGTCAACATTACTCAAGAACGACCTCATCAGGGTGGTTACCGTGTGGCAGTCATTGATCCTATTGAAACATTGAACGATGCCTCGGCCAACGCACTTTTAAAAACACTTGAAGAACCAGGTTCAGATACCCTGATCATTTTGGTTGCCAATAACAATCTTAATTTTCCCGCAACCATAAATAGTCGCTGCCAATTAAAAACAATTCTCTCGCCAACAGAGCAGCAGGGACTCGATTGGCTTGTGCTGCAACCTGACTATGAACGTGAAGACATGAACACACTGCGAGTTGCACTTCGACTCTCTTCACATGCTCCACTGAAAGCGATGAACCTGTTGTCATCCGACCAATTTAAATCTCGAAATAAATTTCTTAAGGGAATGTCTGAGACAGCATTAGGACGACTTGATCCTGAAAAATTGGCTGCTTCGGTGGGCAAGAATGATATCTTAGACAGCATAAATTGGATGTATAGTTTATCACTGGACGCGTTGAAATTAACAACAGCCGTTTCAAAGGATAGTCTCACCAATTTTGATCATTTTGATTTGCTAGAATCCCTCGCCAGTCGTAACCCAATGGCCCTGAATCGCTGGAGCGACCAAATCATGGAAGCAAAGCGATTATTTACCACCACGAGCAACATCACACCACAACTTATTTTAGAAGATTTGCTATTTCGCTGGATTGCAATTTTTAGATGATCAGGTCATACTTGTTTTAGACAACTTTCGGAGTATTTGAATGGAACAGCCCGCCAAAAAAGGCCCTAAGCACGGAATTTTATCGCTGAATATTAAGGACAAGGCGGTACTTTATGCAGCCTATATGCCTTTTATTAAAGAGGGTGGCCTATTCATACCAACAACCAAACAATACGAACTCGGTGACGAGGTTTTTATGCTGTTATCACTGATGGATGAAAAAGAAAAAATACCTGTCGCAGGAAAAATTGTCTGGATCACACCGAAAAGCGCACAGGGCAATCGCGCTGCTGGCGTTGGCGTTCAGTTTAGTCCTCAAGATCAAGGCCAGGCACGAGGTAAAATTGAAACTCACCTTGCTGGGACATTGGAATCTGAGCGCCCCACACACACCATGTAACGATGACTAGCTTCATCGATTCACACTGCCATCTTGACCGTTTGAATTATGATTCCTTGGGATCACTCAAAGATATCCTTGCGCGCGCAGAATCTAAACAGGTTGAAAAGTTTCTCTGCATCTCGACCAACCTTGATGGCTTTGACACGGTCTCTAAGATCGCCCAAAAATATCCTCAGGTTTTTTGTAGCGCAGGAGTACATCCATTGCAGGATGAATACTTTAAAGTTGATGCCGAACGCCTGTTAAAACAAGCACAATCTGAAAGAGTGATTGCAGTGGGAGAAACAGGCCTCGACTATTTTTATTCGCCTGAAAATGCCCAGTGGCAAAAAGAAGCCTTGGCAGTCCACATCGAAATAGCTAAGCAGGTTAACAAACCGTTAATTATTCATAGCCGTGATGCTAGAAAAGATACTCTGGAGCTACTGGTAGCCGGTGGTGCATCAAAGGTTGGAGGAATACTCCATTGCTTTACCGAATCAATTGAAATGGCACTAGCGGCCATTGATCTAGGATTTTATATTTCATTCTCAGGCATTTTAACCTTCAAATCTGCTGATTCTTTAAGAGATGTAGCCTCACAATTACCCCTTGATAGGATCTTGATCGAAACAGACTGCCCTTGGTTGACGCCTGTGCCGTTTCGCGGCAAAGACAATCAACCGGTTCACGTACTTGAAGTAGCAAGAGTATTGGCAGAAGTGAAGGGCGTTACTTTAGATGAGATAGCAAAGGCGACCACCGAAAATTTTCATCGGTTGTTTCCAGCGAGCCTGTAATTTTAAAACGAATTCTTTAGCTGTATTCGCCATTCCCAGTTATCAATCTCTGGATTATCTGAAAAGGGTCGAGCGAGATCGATATGAAATACATGTCTACCGCTTGATATTTTAGGAAAGATTCTCATACCAAACCCGATACCCGCCAGTGTACTATCTTCTATGTTTGCAGTCGCAGGATTATCCCAAGCTCTACCGATGTCTATAAAACCAGCAAGCCCAAATGTGAACGTGTCCCACAGTGTATAATCAGAGTAGTAGCGAAGCTCAAAAGAAGTTATCCAACGTTTTTTGCCATACTGGTACTGTGTTGGATAGCCCCGAAGCCCAGTTTCTCCACCGATGGCATGTGGGACATTTCTAAAATCTGAGACGTAAGAAATATTAGTGCTGTTGTAAAGCGTATACTTAGGAGAAAACGGGTAGAAAAATTCTATTTTATAATTCAGAGAAGAATAATCATCTAACTCATCATTTTTAAAGACATCTGAAATTAGATTCAACCGCTGCAGTACAAAAATATCATCAAAGCTTTGACCAAATTGCAGATCGTATATCAGCTTTACAAAAATCGAATCTTGAGAGGTTTCGGCTAAAGACTCATCGAGAACTTGATTAATAGTAGTAGTGCCGAGTCCTATTTTCCAATTATCAATAAGTCCAAGGTTAATATCTTCCTTATTACTCATTATGTAGATATTTTGCAGTACCGCATAACGACTCTCAAAACGCTCTTTACCGTACCAAATATAATCTTGTTTCCGAAGATTGAAAAAATCTGCCGTGGCCAATGAATCATATCTTATAAGATCATTAGAATAACTGCTGACACCCACCATACTCCGATAGGTCGTCTCACCTTTTTGTTTATCAAGAACACCGTAAACGATATTAACTGCATTGACATCGGTCTCAGCTACGCCAACCTGTTCACCATTGTGATCAAATAATGATTCTAAATTACTAGTAAAAAGCGATGTAAAAAACATGTTAATGGTATCTGTAGCATAGAATGGCTTATTAAATATGAATGCTTTTTGCTGGCCCACATCATAATTTTCTAGAATAACGCTGGTATGTGAATGCTCTGCTATAAAACTCGTAGGACTCCTAAATCGCATGCGATAGCCAGTTTTTTGTTCATCACGCTTGTAACTCAAGGTTGTTGCTATTCCTAAACCTAATAAATTAGCGTCTCTGAGGCCAAACGACGAGCTGTTTTGCCGACCCGTACGAGTAAAAGATACCGTCGGAAAGAGCGTCCAATTATCAATTACTCTAACGTTTAACACGCCATCATTACTAAGATTGACCTCAGCATCTCTAAGATAACTTTGCTGTCGTAGAAGCCGTTCAGCTTCTCGTAAGTCTTCACCGGTCACAGAGTCGCCAATTTTGAGAGATAGGAGATTAATAACAACCTGTTCTTTTGTTTTCATGTGATAGGTGTTGGCAAATTCTTGGAACCAAACAGTATCCTTTTCTGAGTCTGTCGGATTGAGCTCATAGATGTCATCAACTGTAATTTTGATACTACTAATTGTTATTCGAGAAGAGGGCGCACCATGCTTTTTATTCGATTTAGAGGGGTTTATAACAACAGATTCATGCTCAATTGCTGACAGCAATGACGGGTTTAAAACCGTGGACAAAGCCAGTGATTTTATACACAACAGGATTACTTTTATTGGAACTGAATGATATTTTTTCACCATTAAAACTTTTTCACTCTAAATTGAAAATAACTATTACCTATGAACCACACACAAATATTCAACTGCACTGAATTTTTTCGTTATAGAGAGAGTCTAGCAGATGTTGGATTACTAAAATGTTTGATGACTAGATATTGGAACAAAAAAGGGTTTATCCTTAACACTATTTTTTCAGCTACTTTATCTCAACAAAAAATTACTCGTCCAGTTTTCGGAAGCGCATGAGCAAAACTAGATTCATAATTAATACTAAATTTATAAGCGCGTAACCTAATGGAGAAAAGCATTGGAAAATATTAAGCTGCCTACAGTGAAAACGATGTATAAGGCCTTAGTTGATAAGGATAGTACTTTTGAAGGCATTTTCATTGCTGGCATTAAAACAACCGGGATCTTTTGTCGCGTTACCTGTAGTGCAAAGAAGCCAAAGTTTGAAAATGTTGAATATTTTCATGATACTGAAACTGCTCTTAGTTACGGTTACCGACCTTGCAAACGATGTCACCCTATGCGTCCTTTTGGAGAAAATCCGCAATGGTTAGAATTGCTTTTAAAGGATGTTGCTGAAAATCCAGAGGTTAAAATAAAAGATTGGGACCTCAGGCAAAGAGGTTTGGAACCTGCTAGAGTGAGGCGTTGGTTTAAGAAACACCACGGCATAACCTTTCAAGCCTACACTCGGGCCATTAGGATCAATAGGGCGTTTGGATTGATAAAGCATACAACAGACTCAGATATTTTAGATACTGCTATGGATAGTGGTTTCGATTCATTAAGTGGCTTTAATGAAGCATTTAAAAAGATAACTGGCTCCATACCATCTAAGACCAAAGAGTCTCAAGTCGTTACTGTGACACGAATTTTAACCCCACTAGGGCCGATGTTCGCTGGCGTTACCGATAAAGGCCTATGTCTACTCGAGTTTACTGACAGGCGTATGTTAGAGACTCAAATTAAGAGACTTAATAAGCTTCTGGATGCTCAGTGTATACCTGGTGAACACCATCTCTTTAAGCAGCTCAATGATGAGCTAACTAAATACTTCGATGGAAAACTTACAGAATTCAGCATACCCCTCGATGTACCCGGTACAGAATTTCAACGTGCAGTTTGGAAGCAATTAATAACCATACCGTACGGCGAAACCCGATCGTATCAGCAACAGGCCGAAGCTATTAATAACGTAAAGGCCGTACGAGCTGTCGCTAAAACCAATGGTGACAACCGAATATCAATCATCATCCCTTGTCATCGCGTCATAGGTAAAAATGGAAAACTAACAGGTTATGGAGGAGGGCTGTGGCGTAAACAGCGGCTTATAGAACTGGAATCAAAGCAACTTTCGCTATAGATATATGATGTTGTAAATATCTTGTCTCTAACCACGTTAATGCATGGCTAGAGCTATGTGTTTCCAGATCCGAAAATTGTATCTTATCTAAGCCTTTGATAAGATGAGTGTTAAATGGACATCTATTCTAATAAGGGACCTATGCGATATATCTGCCATATACCGCAAATCACGAACATTCGCTGTAGAATCAGTTGTTAGGGTCTTTCCAAATATGAACTACGATGAACAATTTAGAGAGTGGCAAGATTGGCCGGAATGTAAAGCATCAGTAAGTGAATTCAGTGAAGATCTGGAAATTGTCCATTTTTACCGAGAGAAA
>JAUUZN010000043.1 GCA_030589945.1 Gammaproteobacteria bacterium
AATTGGATGATTTGTGTAACAAATACGGAATATGCCATATACATAACACCAGAGAGATGGCCCAACTTTTAGAAAATACTCGCTTAGCAATTTCTGCGCCTGGCTCAATGGTCTATGAATTAGCGAATAGAGGCGTTCCCTCGATCTTTCTAATCGGTGCTGATAATCAAGTGCATTCTGCACATTCTCAGCAGAAAGAGGGCTGGTGTTTCAGTTTTGAAGGGCGCCATTCGGAGAATGTTGCCATAGCAATCAATAAGGCATTAGATTTATGGATGCTAGAAGATCATTCCCTCGAGGAGATGTCGCAACGGGCTCGTAAATTAGTCGATGGTAAAGGAGCAGAAAGAATAGTCGCCGAGATTTTTAATGAGAATAAAGAAGATACCCAATCAATCAGTTTAGAGGGCTTTGGCGTTATTTTAAGAGCATTAACGGTCGACGACGTTGAATTAGTTCGTGGTTGGAGAAATCACCCAGCTGTAGCTGATTTTATGTTTGACCAATCACACATCAGCAAAGAGCAAGCTCAAGATTGGTTTGAGGGATTGGTACTAAGTGATAACCAAATCTTTTATCTGATTGAATACAAGGATGAAAAAATAGGAGTGATCAGTGCCAAAAGCCAAGATGGCAATAGACTGAGCAAAGCGAGCGTAATTATTCCTGGATTCTATATGGCGCCGCAAAGTCGCTATAAAAATAGTATACTCGCGTTTTCTCCTTCACTCGTCCTCATTGAACATCTATTTAACCTTCCTCAATGCACCAAGTTATTGGCACAAGTATTGCCTGATAATAAAGCAGCAATTCGATATAATGAAAGTCTTGGATACATAATACAGACAGATGATTCAGAAGATTTTATTACCATGACGTTGTCAGCAGATTCTTTTGAAGTGGCTAAACAGAACCTTAAAAAAATTCTTAGGTTTTAACAGGTGAATAAAGAAATTATGAAGGTCGTGTTTAGATGACAGCAACAGATAAATTAGTGGCAGCATTTGTCTCTGCATTAGAAATTACAGAGGCTGATGTGACCGATGAACTAAGATATGACACCCATAAAAAATGGGACTCTACAGCACATATGTTATTAATTGCACGCTTAGAATCTGATTTTGAAGTTTTGTTTGATGTCGATGATATTATCAATATGAATTCATTTTCAAAAGCTAAAGAGTTGCTGAGTCAGTGTGACGGTTCAATAACCTTTTAGTTGAGAAGAAGTAAGTCGGGAGAGAAGTTTGATTGTTCTTGTAACAGGAGCCTACGGTGGCATTGGACGCGAAATTAGTGAACAGTACGCTGCAAAGGGCGATGATCTTATTATTACTGGTCGTGACCCCCATAAGCTAGAGTTACTTGCACAACAACTATCAACTGCCGGAGCACAATCTGTATTAGCGGTTGCTGCTGATGTAAAAGTAAGTGCAGACATTAAGCGGCTCTTTATAAAAATTAATAAACAGTATCATTCACTAGATGTGTTCGTTCATTGTGCCGGAGTGATGACAGAAAGCTCATTAATGATGACGACGGCTGATGCCATTGAGAATGATATTGCCGTCAATTTAACCAGCAGCATTCTATTTTCTCAGCAGGCTAGCAAATTGATGATGCGCAATAAATCGGGAGTCATTACCTTAATGAGTTCCGTTGTTGCACATCAAGGTGCCGTTGGACAGTCTGTTTATAGCGCATCGAAATCAGGTCTTACTGGGTTAATTAAGTCACTTGCAAAGGAGCTAGGCCCTTTTGGTATAAGGGTTAACGGAATTTCTCCTGGTTTTATAGATACCGACCTAGTGAAGCATTTCGATGAAAATGCTCGAGATGACCTATTAAAAAAAATCAGTCTAGAACGATTAGGAACCGCAGCAGATGTAGCTCCGGTAGCGCTATTTTTAGCGTCTCCATCAGCTGACTATATTAGTGGACAGATAATCGCGATAGATGGTGGCCTGGTGTTGTAATGCCATTCTGGGACACTCAAAAGTTAGCCGAAAAATTTGGCGATAAAACCGCATTGATCAACTCAGATGCTATTAATTTAAGCAATGAAGTCAGTTATCGTGAATTACATAAGCTGGTAAAAAAAGCAGCTGAGCATATTGGACTTGAGCTACCAAAACAATTGATAGTGATAGAAGCAACGAACAATATTGAAACCATTGTTTATTATCTTGCTGTTCTGCAGCTGAACCATGCGCTTTGGTTAGTTGATAAAAACTTAGATGGACAATCAAAACAATCACTCTACAGACACTATCAAGTAAACAAATTAATCATTAATGATAAAGTAGCAACTCTCAATAATACTTCGCTAAATCTGAGTCCTGAACTTACACTGTTGCTATCCACATCAGGGACAACGGGCAGTAGAAAACTGGTACGACTTAGTGCGACTAACTTAAGTAGTAATTGTCAGTCTATTATTCAATATCTACCCATAGTAACTTCAGATGTGACCATCACATCATTACCCATCCATTACAGTTTTGGCCTGTCGATCATTAATAGCCATTTAGAAATGGGGGCTGCAATTGTCGTTTGTAATCATGGAGTTTTAAGTGCTGAATTTTGGGAACTTTTCAAAGGACATCAGGTAACAAGTTTTTATGGTGTACCCTATCATTTTGAGATGCTATTGAAGCTCAAATTATCGCGATTATCTCTCGAAACCATACGTTATTTTGCTGTAGCAGGCGGCAAACTATTGCCGGCTCATGTCATTAGCGTTGAAAACTATTGCCAATCTAACAGCAAACAACTATTTTTGATGTATGGACAGACTGAAGCAACGGCTAGGATTAGCTATCTGAAGGCCACTAAGACTCAATCAAAACCAAATTCAATTGGTCAGGAAATTCCTGCAGGAAAAATGTGGATAGAAGATCAGGACGGTAACGCTATCAGCGAGAGTAATGTCGAGGGTGAGTTATGTTATCAGGGTGAAAATGTAATGCTAGGACTCGCAGAATCTGTGAGTGACTTAGAGTTAGGCTTTACAACTGACATTCTTAAAACTGGCGATCTTGCCCTAAGAGATGGGGATGGAGACTACAGCATTGTTGGACGTCTTAAGCGTTTTATAAAAGTATTAGGACATCGAATCAATTTAGATGAAATTGAAGAATTTCTTTTAGGTCAAGATATCAATGCTGTTTGCCTTGGGAAAGATGATTTACTTCGCTGTTTTGTAAAGTCTCCGGTTATGGATAAAAATGCCAAGGATAGAATTAATACTCTAATCACTAGGTTTCTTAATATTCATTCAAAGTATTGTCGCATCGATGCTATTGAGAGTTTTCCTCGCCTTACTACGGGTAAAATTGATTATTGTCAATTAGGAAATCTCTAATGAATCAACAACAATTACTAGAGTTACCTGTGTATACACTTTCTCGAAAAGAGAAACAGACCTTTTATGATCAGGAACTTTTTAATTTAACCTTACATCATTATTCCCATTGTAAAGAATACCAATCAATAATAGATACGCTTTATAAAAATGATGTTTCTGAAAAAAAATCTCCAGCGATTGCTGTTCGATTATTCAAACATCATTTATTAAAAAGCATCAGCGATGATGACGTGTCTATGGTGATGACATCATCAGGGACTACCTCGTCAGAAGTCTCCAGAATTGTTCTTGATAAAGAAAACATTATTCGCCAACAGAAGGTGCTTACCTCTATCGTCAAAGAGTGGTTAGGTAGCCAACGATTACCCATGCTGATCATTGATCATGATAACGTCATTAAGAATAAGTTGAGTTACTCAGCAAGAGGTGTCGGTATTCAAGGCCTATCTATTTTTGGACGTCATCATACCTATGCATTGAACGAAGATATGAGTCTTAACCTAGAAGCCATAGACGACTTTTTTGAGCGTTATCAACATCAGAAAATATTTGTGTTTGGTTTTACCTTTATGATCTGGAAATATTTTGCCACTGAATTACAAAAGAGGAAGCTCTCCTATCAATTTTCCGACGCAACGATTCTACATAGTGGTGGCTGGAAAAAACTAGAAGATGAGGCTGTATCCAACCAACAGTTTAAAAATGTCTTGGCGAATTCAATCGCCAGCCCAGTAGGAAAGGTGGGTATCCATAACTTTTACGGGATGGTTGAGCAGACAGGAACCATTCACGTTGAGTGTGAACAGGGACATTTGCACTGCCCGATATGGAACGACATCATTATTCGAGATTTGAATTCACTTGAGCCTATTGGACATAATGTCGAAGGCATTATTCAAGTTAATTCACTACTGCCAACCAGTTATCCAGGACATTCACTATTAACGGAAGATGTGGGTACAGTACTTGGTGAGGATGATTGTTCCTGTGGTAGAAAAGGTAAATATTTCACTGTTTCAGGACGCTTAGAAAGAGCTGAGATAAGGGGTTGCAGTGATACCCAATCTTGAACAGTTGCCGATTACTTATTTGGTAGGCTCATCTCATTTGATGAGCGATTCTTTGTCATCTACTGAGAAGATGGGAGAAGCATTTGCAGATAAAATAATGGAATGTCTAACATCTCTTGGTCAGTTCTTGATGAAAGAGGGAAGAGTAGAGCCCGATATAGTAGCAGCTGGATTCTGGTTAAGAGAGTCCCAGCTTAATAACTTGAAAAGTAATTATAGTGAAAGGGAATTGTCAGCCAGAGGAGTCATATTTCATATAGCTCCAGGCAATGTTGACAGCTTATTTTTCTACTCAATAATTCTATCTATATTGTGTGGCAATTGTTCAATATTGAGAGTGAGTGATCGTTTATCAGGACTTACTAGGTTATTACTCAATCTGATTAATCAATTTATCATTGAAAGTCCATTGTCCGAACCGTTAAAAAGTCTCATGTTTGTTGTACAGTATGAACATAATGATAGTTTGACAGAGGCGCTTTCCAATAAGGCTGATGTTCGAGTCATCTGGGGTGGAGACAAAACAGTTAAACACATTTCAACTATACCCATGAAGTCTGATGGAGAAGAAGTGACATTTCCCGATCGCTATTCTGCTGCGGTATTACATTTGGCTGATGCTACAGAACTTAATCTTGCGGTCGAAATGTTCAGTAGAGATGTAAACCCCTTTTTACAACAGGCATGTTCTTCACCTAAAATTGTTTATTGGTTAAATACTGAACAGTCCATTCAGAAAGATTTTTGGACGTTGCTTTCTCAGAAATTATTTGAAGATGAAGGTGGACGTATCAATGCATCAGAGCGGTTAGAAAAACTAATTTATTTGCAGCGACTAGCCTTACTTTCAGGTTCTGAAAATATCATTGTTAGGAGGTACCATGATCTAGAGACTGTTGAGCTCAGCAGTTTCGCCTTAGAGCAACTTAAGGCCCATAGAGGGCTGTTCACTTTTCTTACCATGCAGATTGAATCATTAGATGAAATAGAGCTCTATGAGCATTGTCAGACCGTTACAACCTGGGGTTTGAATGAGCATGAGTTAGCACAGTGGTTGAAAGACAATAAACAACCTATGAAAAGAGTCGTGCCAGCAGGGCAGGCACTTATTTTTTCACATTTATGGGATGGTATTGATTTGATTGAATCATTTACCCATCACCACATCTAAGGACTCTATGTGCAAATCGCAAGTATAAATGAGTTGTGTGAATATAATTTTGAACCGTTTGAAATAATTTCGTTGGATTTCTTTGACACCATCATTCGTCGAGAAATTAATGAATCAAATATTATAAAGCAATGTTTCCAACAATAATGTGCGACTTACAATGTAGATGCTGATTATGATAAATTTTTAATATTAAAAGAACAGGCCGAGATTGATTTACGCTATCAATCTCAGCTCGAAGGAAATGATAAAGAAGCAAGCATCTTAGAAATATATGTCTGTGTTTTCGAACAATTAACGGGGAGTTCAAATAACACAAGAGCGGTTGAATTTTGTAGCTTGCTTGTTGATCTTGAAATGAACAACTTCAGAATGGATGAAGATGTAATAGGATTATTATCTCAATTACAGAACATGAATAAAACGATTGTCATCACCAGTGACACATCTTACTCAAAGAAAAACTTTTTTGATTTTCTAGAGCACTTAAAAATCACTCCATTCATTGACAACATCTATCTCTCCAGTGAGATAAAACTCAATAAAGCGTCTGAGCGTCTGTTTAAACATATTTGTGAGGCTGAAAGTGTCAGCTTTAATAAAATAGTACACGTTGGTGACAATGTATATTCAGACATTACTGTACCCGAAACATTAGGTATGTCGGCGGTTTTATATTGCCCTGAAATAACCTTGAGTTCAGAACATCGTACCGTTTTGTATCAATTTGGTTATGAAGTATTAGCTCCGGTAATTATTGATTTTTGTTCAGAACTACAAACAGAAGTTAAAGAGGATTCAACATTAATATTCCTCGGTAGGGATGGTTATTTACTGCATTCTGTTTACAATTCAATTTTCGAGGAATCTAATAATAATCATTATTTGTATCTCAATCGTGTCTTAGCCAATCAGATT
The DNA here is from genome assembly GCA_030589945.1 of Gammaproteobacteria bacterium. Classification (GTDB taxonomy): domain Bacteria; phylum Pseudomonadota; class Gammaproteobacteria; order Enterobacterales. Next base: position 6,527 of record JAUUZN010000043.1, read on the forward strand.
TATTATAGTGAGTTGAATGAATCGCTCTGTGATTACATACGTTCTGAACATAAGAGTGAAGGTGTCTGGGGACTTGTGAGCATCTTTGGTCTCTATGAAACTTCGTTTGCTGTGCAGTTGGTTAATTTTTTAACGGAGAATAAAGTTAATCAAGAAACATTTCTAGAAGAACAGATCGTTAATAAACTCTTAGCAATACCGACCATGGTTCGATCTTTTAATGAAAGTATTCTAGAAAGACGAAGCAATAACCTTAGGTATATTGAACAATTTGTCAGTTTGAAAAATGGCGAGTCAGTTGAAATTATTGATGTAGGTTGGCGTGGTGAAATATTTAAAAAAATCAGTCACCAATATTCCAGTGTGTTACAAGCTCATTTATTATGCTCTTCAAGTAGTAACCAAAATGTTCATGGTTACATTACTCGCTCTAAGAAAAACAAAGAGTTTTTCAGCATAGTCAGTGAATATAGAGATCTTTTAGAATTTGTATTATCAGATTCTGTCGCTAGTATTTTATACATCGACAACGAACTCAATCCTGTACTTAACAGAGACAAGTTTAATCAGGATAATGAAAACAATATACGCAACCTAATACAAAATGCCATACTTGATAGGTGCAAAGCAGTAAAGATTGAACCGTTGAAAGATCGGGACACTATTCGACCAGAAACCACCTTTCACCGTTCGAATAATTTACAAAATTTATCCAAGTTTTTGACAAGCATGCCGCCAAGTTTTGTCGATGCCGTAGGCATGTTCGAGATCGCAAACAGCATCAATGGCACTTCATCTGTAACATTTAACGATGTTCTACCAACGGATAGAGGTCAATCAACGAGTATCAATGATATGAAGAATATACAGTCAATGCTTTATTGTTTTCTAAAAATGATTAATGAGCTCAGACGTTCAAATGAATTAGTTATTTATGGAGCCGGTAGCGGAGCTGAATTTATCCTTCCACATTTGTCGGAACAATGTGATTTTATTGTCGATATAAACAATAAAATTCATGGCCAAAAAGTACAGGGCGTAGAGATAAGACCATTAGAAGAATTACAACAATTTCAAGGAACAGTACTGGTCTCTGTCATCGGTAGAAAAAATCAAATTGCGGGTGTTTTAGATAAATATCCAGTTAACATTATATTTTTAGAGGATTATTTGTGATTTTTGATTCGACTAATCTTGAGGGTGTGTTTGTCATACAACCCGAACAACTGGAAGATGAGAGGGGTTTCTTTGCTCGTACATTTTGCGAACAAGAGTTTGCGAAACATTCATTAGCTTCAAGGGTAAGGCAATGTAATATTTCATATAATCACACAAGAGGCACCTTGCGCGGAATGCATTTTCAACGCTCTCCTCATGCTGAATCTAAATTGGTTCGTTGTACAACTGGCAGCATCTATGATGTTGTTGTAGATTTGCGTGAAGATTCAAAAACATACATGCAATGGCAGGCCTTCGAGTTAAGTTCAAAAAATCATAATGCTCTCTACATACCTTGCGGCTTTGCTCATGGTTTTCAAACGCTTGAAGATCAGTCTGAAGTGTTTTATCAAATGTTTAATAGTTTTCACCCCGATAGCGCTACTGGTATTCGATGGAATGATCCCGCATTCAACATTAAGTGGCCATTAGCGGTTGATGTGATATCCGACAAAGACAATCAGTATGCTGATTTTGATGTGGGTCTACTATGAAAATATTACTTATTGGTAAAACAGGGCAATTGGGTAACAGTTTAATAGCTATCAATACAAAATTTGAAATTGTTGCCCCTGAGCGCTCAGAGCTTGATCTTGAGTCCAATGAAGATTGCCAACGAGCAATCAACAAACACCAACCCGACCTTGTCATCAATACAGCAGCCTTTCATAATGTACCGCAGTGTGAAAAGCAATCAGTTCGTGCGTTTGCAGTAAATTGTGAGGCCGTTAGAAACCTTGCCACTCTCTGTAAACAGCATGATATTCAGTTAATTACCTTTAGTTCTGATTATGTATTTAATGGCGACAAAAATAGCCCATATGTTGAATCTGATCAGGCAGAACCTATTCAAATGTATGGCATTACTCGTCTGGCTGGTGAACTGGCAGTCTTAACAACTGCACCCAGACATGCCATTGTAATTCGAACTTGCGGGCTCTATGGAGCGAGTGGGGCAGTTTCTAAAGGCGGTAACTTTGTAGATAATAGAATAGCTGATGCAGAATCTTCAACTAAAATGGAAATGGGTTGTGATCAAGTAATTTCACCTACATCAGCGTCTGATCTCGCTAATGCAGTATTTCAGCTGATTGAGAACCCAGAGGTAAAGCCTGGTATCTATCATTTAGTCAATGAAGGGGAATGTAGCTGGTATGAGTTTACTAAAGCTATTTATGAATTGATGAATATTGTTGTTGAATTGACGCCCGTCGATCGAAAGGGAATGTCGGGAGATATGAGAAGACCTCTTTATACTGTGCTTAAAAACACAAAAGCTGCTGCCATAGGAATAACCTTGCCTCATTGGAGAGAGGCTTTGAAACGTTATTTGTTTAGTAAATATGAGCAAGAAATTAATAATAATTAATAAATTTTAACCTGAGTAAATATAAATGAAATTTTCAGTTTTATTACCAACATGTAACCGTTTGGAATTGCTTCAAAGAGCGGTTCAGACAGTGCTGATGCAAGACTTTGACGATTGGGAGTTAATTGTTTCAGATAATTTTTCTACAGAAGACATTAAAGGTTACGTTGATTCTCTTGATGATGAACGTATTAAATATTATCGCACAGATGAATTTATACCTGTCACTGAAAATTGGAATAATGCTCTTGATAAAAGTAGTGGTGATTATATCATCATGCTTGGCGATGACGACTGCATCTTGAGCGGGTACTTTTCTTTGCTCAACAATCTTATTGAATTGAATGAACAGCCCGAACTTATCTATACCGGAGCTCTATTATATGCATATCCGAATGTAATCCCGGGTTGTGACAGTGGATTTCTAAGGTCCTATGAAAACAGGGCCATTTATAAAGGACGAAAAGAAGCCTTTATTCTACCCAAGGCTGATGCAAAACAGTTTGCGTTAGATGCTCTTGATTTTAGAGTTGAGTTTGACTTCAATATGCAATTTTCACTGGTGAGTCGAAAGTTGATTAATAAATTGAAGGCTTATGGTTCTTTTTATCAATCTCCTTACCCTGATTATTATGCCTCTAATGCGTTGTTACTTCTTGCTGAGGATGTATTAATTGTTCCTAGGCCTCTCGTTGTTGTCGGCATCAGCCCAAAATCATTTGGCTTTTACTATTTTAATGATGCTGAAGATGAAGGAAACAACAAATTAAATAACTCACCTAATGAAGAAATGGTCAATCGATTGAAGCAATATATTCTGCCTGGAAATGTGATGAATACTTCATGGTTAATATCTATGGATATATTAGCGAATAATCTTTCTGACAAATTTGATCTTAAACCAACGTATCAAAGGTACCGGTTACTTCAAATAGTATCTGCTTTTGCAGCAATGTTAACTTATAAAAAAGATGCTGAGAAAATCTAAAGCAGTGTAAAGAGAAAAATGACTTTACGAGAATGGTTTAATGTTGGATTTTCATTATTTAAAAAATTAAAGCTCACTAAGCGAAACAATCGACTTCTTGTTGCGCAAGAAATTCAACAGAGTACTAAGTCTCATCCGGCTGTTGACATGCCAGAAATAGAAGGAAACTTTCTGACAATCTTGGACGTCTACGAGCAGTTGGATAAAGAAATTTAATGAACCATACCAACGACATTGAAAAATTGTCACAAATGAACGAAATATGTGTCGTGCATCTTGTGCGATTTAATAACGACTTTGAACTATTTGATAACTTTATAAAGTCATATCTCCATTACTCTGCAGGTGTTGAACATCGTTTATTAATTTTATTTAAAGGATTTGAGAATGATGAAAACAAGAATAGGTATATTCAGGCTTTAAAAAATATACCTCATGAAACATTTGAGGTCTCTGATGAAGGATACGATATCAATGCCTATATGAAAGTAACTCATTATTTATCAGGGCGATATCAATATCTATGTTTCTTAAATTCAAACAGCATTATCCTTGACACGGAATGGCTATTAAAATTATATAATCAAATAAAGTTAGAAAATGTTGGTTTGGTCGGAGCTACAGGTTCTTGGCAAAGTCATAAAGGTTCACTGAGTAGTTTAGAGCTGATATTTACCGCCAGCACATACTGCTTAACAACAATTTTTGATTCTAAGAGTTTTGATTATAAGCTTCAAAAATTAAAAGATGCTTATAAACACCTAATATATCTTCTGAAGTTTGATAGCTTTCCAAATTCACATATTCGAACTACCGCCTTCATGATTCTAGCTGAGCGAATGATCAATCATGAGGGGCACTTAATTAAAACTAAAGAAGACGCCTATATTTTCGAGAGCGGTAAAAAAGGGTTATCTAAATCGATCCTTGAAAACAATCTAAAACTTCTTATAGTGGGCCGTGATGCTATAGGTTATGAGGTAACTGATTGGGATAAAAGTAATGTTTATTTTTGCAATGAGCAAAGCAATTTATTGGTCTCAGATAATGTTACCAGACAGTATCAACAAGGGCTTAGAACATTCAGAAAAAATTTGTCAAACCTGGCTTGGAATCAAAATGCTCATTCTCTTGAGAATGAAAATTGGCTCGTCATTGCGAATAAAAACAATTATGAGGATAAAATTCAAAGACAAAAGGAACAGCTCACGAAGATTAATTGTGGTTCAGAGAATGATGTTAAAAATATCGTAATTTTTGGTGCTGGCATTCTTGGTAAATATTTTCAAACTTGGGTTAACAAAAATACTCCAAATATTAATATTATTGGATTTGTGGATACCAATATAACTGCATCAAAGGTTATTCATTCTCCTCAATTTATAGTCGACAACGCATTAGATTACGATTTAATTTTAATTTCCTCTAACCGGTTTTATGAGGAAATAATGGATGAATTGAAGTTAATGGACGTCGATATGGCAACAGTTATCTAGGATTAGTTAGGATAAGTATTGAGTAATCTTGTTTGTTGCGCTCAGTCTGCTCCTAAAAGGTATAGTTACAATGAAAAAAAACAAAAACAAGCCAAATTTTCTGATCGTTGGTGCTCCCAAGTCAGGGACTACTTCACTTTATCAATACCTTCAGCAGCACAAAGATATTTTTATGCCACAAAACAAAGAGCCTCGCTTTTTTTGTAATTATCCAACTCATTTATTTGAGTTTGGTACAAAACAATATCATCCTGACATCATTACAAATGAAGACGATTATCTGGCCTTGTTTGAAGAAGCAAAGCATGATTCCATATGCGGAGAAGCTTCCTCTGACTATTTAGCCTGTGATGGTGCGGCCAATAGGATCTATCAGTGGAACAAAGATATGAAGATAGTTATCTTATTGCGCAACCCCATCGAGAGAGCATATTCTGAGTACCAGCATTCGATAGCCGCCAAATTTCAGGACCTGTCCTTTTATGAATCCTTGCGTATGGAAAAAGAACGGGCAATAAAGTTGTATGATCCTATTTACTCGCATGTAAAACGAGGACATTATTGGGAATCGGTTTCGCTATATTTGGAGTTGTTCGGCACTGATAATGTAAAAATAATTTTGTTTGAAGAGTTTGTCAATTCTACATTAAGAGTTGTAGAATCGGTTTTGACTTTTTTAAATCTTGAACCTATGAAGCTAGATGTTACTCAGCACTTTAATGCTAGCACTCTAAATAAAGAAGCTATGTATTCCTTAACCAAGCAGCAGTTACAGACACTTCAGCATGTATTTAAGAATGATATTGAGCAACTAGAAAAACTTATAGGAAAAAATCTAAAACATTGGTGCTAAGAAAACGTTATACGTATGGCTCAAACCAGATATTGGCTTGAAATTTGCCTGTATATTTTATGACTGTTGAATAGCAACAGACGTTATAAGAAGATGGAGTTAATGTAATGAAAGCAGTCATTCTTGCTGGTGGACTCGGAACACGTATTAGTGAAGAGAGTCAAATAAAGCCAAAACCAATGATAAATATTGGTGGTATGCCAATTTTATGGCACATCATGAAGATTTATTCCCATCATGGAATTAACGAATTCGTGATTTGTTGTGGCTATAAAGGATATTTAATAAAAGAATATTTTGCCAATTATTTCCTTCACATGGCTGATGTCACCTTCGATATGAAAAATAATAAGATGGAAGTTCATCAGCACTTGGCTGAGTCATGGAAGGTTACACTGGTCGACACCGGCGAAAATAGCATGACAGGAGGTTGTATAAAACGAGTACAAAAGTATATCGATGACGACTTTTGCCTCACCTATGGAGATGGTGTCGGTAATATTGACATTAGTCGTTCCATTGAATTTCATAAAAGCCACAAAGGACTTGCTACACTCACGGCGGTTCAACCTCCAGGACGTTTTGGCGCGCTTGATCTTGACGGTAATAAAATTATTGGGTTCAAAGAAAAGCCTGAAGGTGACGGCGGTTATATAAACGGCGGTTTCTTTGTATTAAATAAAAAGGTTATTGACTACATTGACGACGACGATACCATTTGGGAACGAGGCCCCTTAGAGCGTCTTGCATCCGAAGGTGAACTTAATTCTTTTATCCATGATGGTTTCTGGCAACCTATGGACACAGTAAGAGACAAACGTATTCTAGATGCTCATTGGAATTCGGGAATCGCCCCTTGGAAATGCTGGTAATGGATTTAGATTTTTGGCGAAATAAGAATGTTCTAATCACTGGACACACAGGATTCAAAGGTAGTTGGTTGTCATTGTGGTTGCATCAACTTGGTGCAAATGTGAGTGGATATTCACTTGAGCCGCCAACCGAACCATCAATCTTTGAAGTTGCTAAGGTTAGTTCGATATTAGACCATGATATCAGACATGATATTCGAGACTTAAATAACCTCACTGCTGAAATCAATCGCATCCAACCCGAAATAGTTATCCATATGGCGGCCCAATCACTGGTTCGTACATCCTATAGTGAACCTGTAGAAACCTATTCCGTTAATGTCATGGGAACTGTTAATTTATTAGAAGCAATTAATCAAAGTTCCTTTGTGAAGGTGATATTAAATATCACAACCGATAAATGTTATGAAAATATTGAAAGGAGTCAAGGCTATACGGAATCGGATCCTATGGGTGGACACGATCCTTACAGTAGCAGCAAAGCCTGTTCGGAACTTGTGTCAGCAGCTTATAGAGACTCATTTCTAAAAGACAAGGGTATCGCATTAGCCACAGCCCGAGCGGGTAATGTCATTGGTGGAGGAGATTGGGCCATCGATCGTATTGTCCCAGATATTATGAGGGCCTGCATTTCAAATACTAGTCTTACAACCAGAAATCCAAATTCAACACGCCCATGGCAGCATGTGCTAGAGCCATTATGGGGCTACATTAAATTATCTCAAAGACTTTATGAGCAGCCTGATAACTACTCAGAGGCATGGAACTTTGGCCCTGATGAAGATGATGTAAAGCCAGTGTCTCGGGTTATAGAGCTGATGTTGGAGCATTGGGGAATAGAGAATGATTGGCAACTGGATACTGATAATCAGTACCATGAAGCAAAACTGCTACAGCTTGATTGTACCAAGTCTAATCAGAAGCTGGAATGGCAACCTATCTGGAATTTAAGCAAGGCACTTGAGGAAACAGTCAGTTGGTATAAAAACTGGCATGAGGGCGAAGATATGCTTAAGTTTACACTACAGCAAATAAGTACTTATTCTCAACAAGTGTCTCATCAAAATTATTAATCATAGGATTTTAGCAACCACATGAAATGTCGACACTGTGATTCCAAGCTTACTAATAGCCTCATTGATTTGGGTGCTTCTCCACCATCAAATTCATATTTGAGCATTGAGATGCTTAGAGAGCCTGAAAAATGGTATCCGCTTCGAGTGCTCATTTGTGACCAATGTTGGTTAGCTCAAACAGAAGACTTCGTTGGTGCCGGTGAGATGTTTTCGGATGATTATGCTTATTTCAGCTCCTTTTCAGAGAGTTGGTTAAAGCATGCGGAAAAATATGTCTCCAAGATGACCGAACAATTTTCATTAAACGATGAGAGTATGGTTGTTGAAATTGCTGCTAATGATGGTTACTTATTGCAATATGTAAAACAGAGACACATTCCCTGCTATGGTATTGAGCCTACACATAATACTGCTAAGGCAGCAAGAGAAAAGGGCATAGAAATCATCGAACGCTTTTTCGATACTGAACTAGCGAATGAACTTGCTGCAAATAATAAAAAAGCTGATTTAATTGCTGCAAATAATGTTTTAGCCCATGTTCCAGATATCAATGATTTTGTAAAAGGTTTTACTATTTTATTGAAGCCTCAAGGCGTTGTAACATTTGAATTTCCACACCTTCTCAACCTAATTGAACTCAATCAATTTGATACTATTTACCATGAACATTATTCTTACTTATCTTTGACTGCCGTCCAGTCAATCTTAAAAGCTGCTGACCTCATGGTTTTTGATGTTGAGGAGCTTTCTACTCACGGTGGTAGCTTAAGAGTATATGCTCAACATAGGATTTCCGGGAAACATCTACTATCTACAGCAGTCGATGCATTAATTGATAAAGAAAGGAGCACTGGATTAACAAATTTAGATTATTATCGCAGTTTTCAGGATGCAGCTGAAAATATTAAATTGAGGTTGTTAGAGTTTTTGATGCGTGCGAGAAAAGATAATAAAACGGTTGCTGCATATGGTGCTGCGGCAAAAGGGAATACATTGTTGAATTTCGCGGGTGTAAAAGATGATCTAATCCAATATGTGGTCGACCGAAACCCAGCTAAACAAGGGAAGTTCATGCCTGGAAGCCGAATTCCAATCATGACCGAATCATATATGAAAAATGACAAGCCTGATTTAATTCTAATCTTACCTTGGAATCTAAATAAAGAAATCATGACGCAACTAGCATACATTCAACAGTGGGGAGGGGAGTTTGTTTCTCTGGCCGATGGGGTTTGTGAAATTGTAACCACTCGATAAGTGTCAATCGAATTTTCTAAACTAAACAGTTTTTAAGCTCTTCAATAATGATATCAATTTGGTTATCAGTTAACTGAGGATGAAGTGGGATTGTTATCGCTTCAGAATAATATTTTTCAGCCTCTGGGTAATCGCCAAGACTAAAACCCAATTTTTGATAATAGGGTTGTAAATGAATGGGAATGTAATGAAGATTGACTCCAATTCCTTTTTCTCGTAATCGTTCGAAAACTTCTTGATGGGTGCTTTTTAAATTACCAAGCTCCAGTCGTATTATGTAGATATGACTAGCAGAGTATGAGTCTTCAATTTGATGAGGGAGTCGTAGCGGCAGTTCTTTGAGTTCATTGTTGTATCGCTCTGCGATGGAGTTTCTTTTTGTTACAAAGCTACTCAATCGTTTTAATTGAGAGATGCCTAGAGCAGCGCTGATATCACTCATTCGGTAGTTATATCCAAGCATTACCTGTTGGTAATACCATGGTCCATGAGAAGGTTCTGACATTAACTCCGCGTCTCGCGTTACACCATGACTTCGTAGTAACTTCATTGCAGTCGCTAATTCAGAACGATTAGTGGTAGCAATGCCACCTTCGGCAGTGGTCATTATCTTCACGGGATGAAAGCTAAATATGGTGATGTCACTGTATTTGCAGGAACCGATTTGGGAGTCTTTATAGATGCTTCCTAAGGCGTGGGAAGCATCTTCAATTATTGCAAATCCATACTGCCTAGATAAACTCTTAATTTCTTCCATTTCACAAACTTGACCTGATAAATGCACGGTGATGACAATATCAGGCAATTGCTCATTGTTGGCACTAGCGTTTTCAAGCTTTTCACGTAGTCTTTGAGGAGATATGTTGTACGTTTCTGCATCAATATCAACAAAGTTTACAGCCGCGCCACAGTAGATGGCGCAATTTGCAGAGGCTACAAATGATATTGGGGATGTCCAAACTAGACCCGTATTTGTTAAGTCCAAGGCAAGACATGCAATGTGTAAAGCAGAAGTGGCACTGTTTACTGCGACAGCGTAATTTGAATGGCAATAATCGATGATTGACTGTTCAAATTGTGGAACTTTAGGTCCGTCCGTTAAAAAGTCTGAACGAAGTACGTCAACCACAGCATCGATGTCTTCCTGTTGTATATCTTGACGGCCATATTGAATCATTCGTCGATTAGCTCATCCATCTCGGCAATTTGTTCGATGGTTAGAAAGTGACTGTTTGTACCGGAGTTATATTCAAAGCCAGTGGTGACTGCTGTGCCGACTTCTCCGAGATTATTTTTTTCGAAATCGTTTCCTACGCTATAAAACTTGATAGTGGGACGAATAATAAAGTGATCTGAAAAAACGGTCGTCAAATGTGAGTCGTCACTTGGGCACATGATTTCATGTAATTTTTCACCGGGCCTGATACCAATGAGATTTATGGGTAGATCCGGTGCATAGGCTTTTGCTAGATCGATAATTTTGACCGAAGGCAGCATGGGGACAAAAATTTCACCACCTTGCATACGTTCAAAATTCTTTAATACAAAATCGACGCCCTGTTTGAGAGAGATCCAGAATCTTGTCATCTCTTCGTGGGTTACGGGCAATGATTTTGCGCCATCCTTTATGAGTTGTTTGAATAATGGAACTACAGAACCTCTAGAGCCGACTACATTGCCGTAGCGAACCACTGAAAATCGCGTTTCTCCTTGACCAACCATATTGTTGGCAGCAACAAATAATTTGTCAGAGGCTAGTTTAGTGGCGCCGTATAAATTAATAGGGTTTGCAGCCTTATCCGTTGATAGAGCAATGACTCTGCTTACATTGTTATCGATTGCCGCCCGGATAACATTTTCTGCTCCGTAAATATTTGTCTTAATACATTCCATCGGGTTGTACTCTGCAGCAGGAACTTGTTTTAAGGCTGCTGCGTGAATAACAAAATCCACATCTCGCATGGCTTCTTTTAATCGGTTACCGTCCCTCACGTCACCAATAAAATACCGCATACAGGGGGCATCAAATATTTGTTGCATATTATATTGCTTGAGTTCATCTCGAGAAAATATAATGATGCGTCTAGGCTGGTAACGCTCTATAAGTGTGCGAGTGAATTTATGACCAAATGAGCCAGTTCCACCCGTTATCAGAATGCTTTTGTTATTAAACATTTTTTGCCTTTTGATTCTTTGTGGTACGTCTATAAACGTTCATTGAAGTATTACATAACCAACAAAATTAATCAGTAGTGGTATTATATTCAGCGGTTTCAACAATTGTACTAAAAGTACTTGTGATAACCTTCATTTATGATAGTTTAGTGCAAATTTTTGAGTATTAAAAATAGGTGGAATAATATAATGACAGCTCATGACGATCTACATTTCGATAGTAAAGTAATCCATGCTGGACAAAGCCCTGATCCTACGACTGGAGCGGTAATGCAACCCATTTATGCGACATCAACCTATGCTCAAAAAAGCCCCGGTGAACATCAGGGATTCGAATATGGTCGATCTGAAAACCCTACAAGAATGGCATTTGAACGTTGCATTGCTGAATTAGAAGGTGGAACTTTAGGGTTAGCATTCGCTTCAGGCTTAGCGGCGATTTCTGCAGTACTCGATCACCTAGATGCAGGTGCACATATTATTGCAATGGATGACCTCTATGGTGGTTCATTTAGACTCTTTAATGGTATTAAAACCAGAACTTCTAATCATACGTTCAGCCATGTTGACATGTCGAATACGGAAGCTCTAGAAGCTGCAATCACAGCAGATACTAAATTGATTTGGGTAGAAACGCCATCTAACCCTCTGTTAAAAATAGCAGATTTAAAGGCTATTTCTGCCATCGCAAAAAAGCATGGTTTGATTACAGTTTGCGATAATACATTTGCAACTCCTTATAATCAACGCCCATTAGAATTAGGCTTTGATGTTGTTATGCATTCCACAACTAAATACGTGAATGGTCATTCCGATATAATTGGAGGAGCACTCATTATTGGTGATAATGAGCAATTGGCGGAATCACTGAAGTTTATACAATTCGCAGTTGGTGCAATCGCCAGCCCATTTGATAGTTTCCTTGCCCTTCGAGGACTCAAGACTCTAGCATTACGAATGCAACGGCATAATTCAAACGGAATGGAAATAGCCAAGTGGTTAGAGCAACAATCTTCAGTCACCGAAGTTTTATATCCGGGTCTTGAAAGTCATCCTCAGCATCAGCTAGCGATGAGCCAGATGGATGGTTTTTCAGGTATGATTTCAGTATTTTTAGAGGGAGACTTGGCTCGTTGTCGCAGATTTCTTGAAGCGCTAAATTTATTTACCCTTGCTGAAAGTCTTGGAGGCGTTGAGAGTTTAGTTAATCATCCTGCGATAATGACTCATGCTTCACTTCCTGCTGAGAAGAGGGACGAGCTAGGCATAAAGGATAATTTTATAAGGTTATCAGTGGGTATCGAATCTGTTGAAGATCTAATCAAAGATTTAGAACAGGCTCTAGCTGTAGGATAATGTCAATTCTTTTACTGATTGAGTAAGTTGGCCGGTGAATATTGATCAGTCAGTGGTCGAGCTGACTGATTCCAATCGGCTTCATTCGTTAAAAGTCTCTGAAAATGATCAAAATCAACGCCAATTTGAGTGAGAGGAGTGGTGAACGCCTTATTTTGAATTGAAATATTAATGGTCTCTAAAATATCATTATTTTCAGACTTGAACGGCGCATAAATAATTCGGTTACCCGACAATTCTGAATGAACATAATAGAACTTGCCAAAAACCTGCTGATAAGTCATTGATTCATGATCATAGAGTTTATTTTTAGAAAATGTATTGGCAATCAGTAACCCATCCTCATTTAGAAGATAATGGATCTCTTGAAGAAACTCTTGGGTCATTAGGTGCTCAGGAATATAATCACCATTGAATGCATCTAATATCACTATATCGTACTTCTGTTCTCTACGATTTTGTCGTTTGACAAAAACTCTACCATCAATAATGTGAACTTTTTGATTGTTACTTTCTTCATATGCAAACCATTTCTTTGCTACACGAACAACAGCTTCATCAATTTCGACAGTATCAATTTTCGCTTTAGGATATAGCTTCTCTAAACTTGTTGGTAATGTCCCACCTCCTAAGCCAACGATTAATATAGATTTAGGTTCTAAATGAAGCGCTAAACCTGCGAGAACTAGCTTGGTGTAACTGAATACCAAATAATCTGGATTATCAAAACGTATACAGCTTTGTAGATCAGGGTAGCGAGAGCGTCGTCCAAATATCATACAACGCTTACCTTGAGTTTCTTCAACCAAAATATTTCGGTATAAAGATTTCTCAGAATGCAATAATTTAGCATCCAAACCGTTAGAGTATGAAAATAATAAAGCGAGTAAGAAAATTTTAATCATTTGGAGTCCATGAGCTGAATTGACACAAAACACCCGTTATCAGCAAACTGAATAAAGTGGCAAAGATAATATGATTAACCTCAAAATAGAGAACAAAATAGAAAGCAGTGCCGATGGTACCTATTGCGCTACCTAAGGTCGAGATAAAATATAATCGACCCGCAACATGACCACTAGCTTCTTGAGATTGGATCAGCAAACGAATTGAGTAAGGTGAAATTGTACCCATAATAAATGCCGGCAGAAAAAATAATAACAGGGCAGCCAGTAGTGAGCCATAACGAGGATCTTGAGTAATGACAAAGGTTAGATCCATAAGTATCTCAGAAAAGTAAATAATAGGGAGTAGGGCGAGTCCTGAGGCTATAAATAAGCCACCATATTTTTTTAAGCTGGGTTTCTTCATTGAGAGTTGGCCGCCTGCAAGATAACCCAACGATAATGCGACAAGGAAAATACTGATGATACTACCCCAAATATAGATTGTGCCGCCAAACCAAGGGGCTAATATTCGACCACCGAGCATTTCTACAGCCATTACAGAAAAGCCCGCTATAAAAGCCATACAGTAAATTGCAATTCGTTTCAAAATGTTCTGCTTTTTTAGTTAAAATCTAACAGCGAGAATACATTATTTCAGTTAGAATGTGTATCAAGTAGCAACCATATAATTTATTGAACCTTAGGGAATTTAATGGACACTAAGTCATTAGAAAAAAGTATCAAGACCATTATTAATACTGGTGCTGGCTATAGCCCTGAGTTTATGCCGGTACTTAAAGATACTAAAAAGATACTAAAAAGAATCAATAAGGGGCGTCCTACAGCAGAAAATTATTTTCAGCTAGGCAGCCTCTGCTTGAAGTTGGAAGATCAAACCATGGCACTGGAGGCTTTTGAAACAGGCTTCCAGTTAAATCCGACCAATGTAAATTGTGGTACCTATGCTGCTCTTCTATTAGAAAATCAAGAACGCTGGCAGGATGCACTCAATTATTATAAACAATTAAATGAAATTGACCCTGGTAACATACAGATTGTAGACAGAATGCTGTTGCTCTTTTATCAGCAGAACGATATTAAACAGGTGTTGAAACTTTGTTATTATTTTCTTGAGAAAAAATTATATTATCCTAGTATTTATGAATACATATCGAAGGTTTATTATAGTTGTGGCAATCTATCGAAAGCAATGGAATATATGCGCAATGCACTTACCCTAGACCCTGACAACGAAGAATATAAAAATCGTCTGGTGCACCATCTCTATAAAGCTAAAGAATTCAAACCTGTAGTCGAACAAAGTGACTATATATCTGAGACTGCTGCGGTTCCCGTAGAAATTAAGTTATTGTTAGCCAATTCTCTAGCTGAACTCGGTCGACACAAAGAATCTAGATCATATTTTGTTCGATTATTAAAAGAAGGTAATAGACACACCGTTCTTGCTGAAATTGCCCTCTACCATATTGTTTATGAGCTTAATTACGTCAAGGGTAATCAAATTAATCGATATATTCTTAAAAGGGATCCTAACAATATTCATGCACTAACGAATCTAGCTCTTTATTCTGATGAAGAATATTCGCTTGCGGCCTATGAAAAAGTCATTAACCAGTGCCCAAATGACCCTTTATTTAGGATGAACTATGGCCATAAATTATTAGAGGCCGGGATGTTATCGAAAGGCTTTGAATTCTATGAAGCAAGAATCTCAAAAAGTTTACCATTCCTAGAAGAGCGATTAACGTACTTACCTGACATTAAAAACAAAAAGATATTTGTATGGAATGAACAAGGTATAGGGGATCAATATGCCTGGTCGTGGATGTTTCGTTTATTGGAAGAATCGAATGTTTCGGCCAAAATCCAAGTCGATAAACGCCTTGTTGATATAATGCAACGGTCTTTTCCTCGTTTAACTTTTTTCGGTGATAAAGTACTTGATATCTTTTATAACGAAGATTTTAAATCCTATGATGCCGAAGTTGTTTTCGTTAGTCTTGGAAAATACTATGTGCAAGAAATTAAACAGGCTCAACTGGAGTTTGAAAACGGTACAATTTTAGAACCCCATATTAAAGTCAATGAACAACAGATGGAAGCTTGGAAAACTCAATTAAAATCGATGACTTCATTAAAGACCGTTGGAGTATGTTGGCGTTCTGGACTTTTAGGTGACTCTAGAGATTTGAGTTATTTGACCGCAGAACTTATTGCCGATATTTTTAAAGACTTGGACTGTACCGTGGTAAATTTACAGTATGATTATTTAGAGGAGGAGCTCTCAACAATAAGAGACTCGTTGGGAAATCGTTTTATTCATTTTCCTGAATTAGACTTGAAAAATTCACAGGATGAACTGGCATCGTTAATGAAATCCCTCGATCTAGTATTCTCCGTGGGAACAGCAGTATTATCACTCGCTGGCGCTATAGGAGTAAAAAGCATCTGTCCGGGAGGAGTCGCGACATTAGGTAAACCGTTTAATATTATGTTGCCTACCATATACAGTATAGATGGTCCTTATACGATGCGAAAAAACATTGTCCGCCAGCGTAAAGAGTTAAAGCTGGCGTTAGATATCTAAAGACAGCTTAATTCCAAAAACAATCTACAGATGAGAACAATCAATGAGTGACACGAATTCAAATACAGCGATGACTAATACCAAAGAAAAATTTAGAAAAGACTATAAATCCTATGATTATATAATTGAAACTGTCGATTTGACTTTTCAATTGAACTCAACAAAGACAGTTGTTCAGTCACTTTTAAAAGTATCCCGAACTGTCATTGATATTTCACACACTGAAGCGGTTGTAGACAGCCCTTAACTTAAGCTCACGGGACAACATATACAGCTGAATAATATAAAAATCGACGGTATCGAATTAAGTCCTTCTGATTAC
>JAUUZN010000172.1 GCA_030589945.1 Gammaproteobacteria bacterium
CTGGTGGATACGGCCTCGATTTTATGAATGCTGGTAATGGTGGAAAATGGGGAGCAGAAATGCAACATGACATCACAGACACTGTTAACTATCTTGCTAAAGAAGGAATAGTGGATCTCGATAGAGTTTGTATCTACGGTGGTAGTTATGGTGGTTATGCAACTATGGCTGGTTTAACCTTTACGCCAGATATGTATAAGTGTGGTATCAATAACGTCGGTGTCACTGATGTAGGTTTATTATTTACATCAATGCCTAAGCATTGGGAATCGGCTAAGGCTAGATTAATCGACCAGATTGGCGACCCTGAGAACAAAGAGCTAATGAAGCGGATGTCACCCATTGATCATGTCGATAAAATTAAAGCACCCGTTTTCATCATTCATGGTAAAAAAGATCCTCGTGTTGTCTATAAACATGCCACCATGTTGAAAGATAAACTTGATGATCTTGACAAGCCTTATAAATGGTTAGTTGAAGATAAAGAAGGCCATGGATTTAGAAAACAAGAGAATCGAATTAATATGTTCGAGCAAATTGAAGAGTTCTTAGCTGAAAATCTTTGATTGATTAAAGTAAACTTCTTACAGCACCCCAAAATAATGGGGGGCTGTAAGTCGCTCATCTGAAGATATGTGTAGAACAGTTAAAAGTCCTAAATTCTTATCGATATTAACATTATTCAATTGTATTGTTAGATACAAGCTGGTTAATTTTTGAGGCTAGCTTTTCAGAGTATTTAGTATTAAATCCTGAATGCCTAAAGAGTAATTTTCCTTTTCGGTTTACTAAAAAAGCTGTCGGCATGGTCTTAACCTTTAGAAGCTTTCCTATTTTTCCATCGGGATCATAAAGATTTTGGTAACTTATCGGTTGTTGCGACAAGAACTGTTTCGCGTCATCCTTATACTCATCAATGTTAATAGCAATAATTTCAAAACCTTCATCTCGGTGTTTTAAATACAGCTTTTCAAGAAAGGGCATTGACTCTCGACAAGGTGCACACCAGGATGCCCAAAAATCAATATAAACAACTTTTCCTTTAAAGGATTTGAACTCAAAGTGTTCATTATTATCAAAAATATATCCGCTAAAAGAGAGTGGTTCAATTTCAGTCGCTTTGTTGTGTAAAGAGATCCCTAGCAGTAATATTAACAATGAAAAGTATTTCATTTATTAACTCATCTACTTAAATAAATAATTCATAGTAAGTGAATACGATTCTTTGGTTGTAAACTGTAGCGATGGATTTAAGTCTCGACTCACGGGAATTCTTGCAGCAAATGAAAGAGTAATTTCTGGCGTTACGGTGTATTGAATTGATGGAATAAAATCTAACCATTTTCCACCGGTATTGGGCAACTCTCCACCAAATCTTGTATGCGCATCAGCTTTGCGATAACTTAACGACATGCTGCCGCTCCAATCTGATGCCGGGGAGTAATTAAACCCTGCCGTTATGCTCTGTTCGCCCTCAAAGGAATACTCACGATCATTTTCATTAGTTACTGAAATATTTGCATCAAGATTAAAAATCCACTCAGATTTTTGACTAAAGGAATGACCATAATGGAACCAAAGCGAGGAGCCCCAAGCGCCTTGCCCAGGCTGCAAGTCTTCAGCAAAGGTTATGGGTGTACCTTCATCATTTTCACCCGTTGGTATTCTAATTCCTACACCAATTCCCCATTCATTTCGTGTAAAGGGATCGATTTGCAACGGTGCATAGCTGAGTATAATAAGACTATCGCCAATTCCAGAAGTAACTTCATCTGCCGTATTTGAAATTGCAATATTACGAGTGTGTTCAACCCACGAAACTACACCAGTCACAGACAAGGCATCATCAATTGTATATGTCGCTTGAATTAAGCTACTTTGAGTTTCTCTGAGTCGCCCCGTTTCATCATTGACATCATCCTTACCCGCCACGAGGTCGCTAATATCTGTGAAAGTATAGGTATAACCAATCTGAAATTGACCTGGCTCAAGACCCATTAAATTGACTGAGTTTGAAAGTGGTACGCCTGCACAAGAGCATGTTGCAGCCTGTGTTGATTGAATTCCAATTGAGGATGCAACCATGACTGCAAGTGGAAGTTTATTCATTCTCATGATGATTACCAAATCTACTAATTAATTGTCGGATTAGGATGGATGGCAACCCATGCAAACCAGAATGCAATGAAATCACTCTCAAGGGTCAACTTTTGTCCTAATCGGTCACCTGAAATAGCATTTCCAAGGGAATCATATTCATTACCTTCATTGTCCACCATGACTGCTGGTAAGGAATCTTGCAGGGCTGTAAAAGTTAATTGTGTGCCATCAGATGCGACTGATGAATATGCAATCGCGAAATTCAGACCAGCACTGCCAATGACAACATACCCAGCAGAACCTGGATTTTCATTGATGACATCAATGCCCACTGAAAAATCATCAAGGTTATAAACTTTATTAACCCCATTATTGTTAATCCCTAGGACACGCTTTTTAGGGTGTAATCTCGAATCATCGTTTGCTACATCAAATAGTAGGTTTGTATCTGCTAGATAACTGCCATAAGGATAATTATTATAGTTCCTAGAAAATCCTGTAACCTCAGACAGTACGGTAGTGTTTGGGTTCATCGCAATCCATGTATCCCATCGAGTTTCAATAACTGCGTTCTCTTCAATAAAATCGCCTCTTTTGTTGCCATTGACTGATTGGGCCAACATCTGAACCCAATTTGAATCTGTTTCACGATCATAGGGTATGATATTTGAATTATAGAGTATGCCAGATACGCCAAAGGTTTTATTTGAAAATTCTGTAGGGATTGTCCAGAGTGCTGCTGTTCCTGTTAATGGGCAATAAATAAGAGAATGATAATCACCTGCAGTTTCAATATTTACAATTTCATGCCAATTCATGATCGAATGCGGATAAGCACGAGCAATACCGTTGATTTTAATACCGATGACAATATCTGAATCTCGCATAAAGGTGGCATCTTGAATACTTAGGTAGACAGGAGAATCAATTGAAGGAATCCCATCTTTACCAGGACCACCATCACGAACATAAGTGATATCCACCAACCAATTGTCGTTCGGATTAACAGTCGGTCCATTTGATGAGCCACCTCCACCACCACCGCCACAGGCTGTGAGCATTGAAACTATTATTAGAGCAAGTAAGTTTTTCATTGTTTTAATTCCCTTATCTGTTTAAACAGTTACAGATGAGATGCAATGAATTGTATTTTGTTACAGGATTTGATTATTAATTATGATAGAGAATATTTTGAGCTGCTAGAGGATGTGGTAATAAACCTGTAATCTCAATAGCTAGACTGAGACTACAGATTATTTGAGTTGTGTCCTATTCGTATGATAGCGCTTCAATAGGATTCAGTTTTGAAGCTTTTATAGCCGGTATCATACCGAATGTAACGCCAATAACACTACAAAATAGCATACCCAAAAATGCCCATTCGAAAGGAATGTTTGCATCCAAGTTTGCCACCACCGCCATAACATTCCCTAGACCAAAGCCGATTATTATTCCTATAATGCCGCCAACATTGCATAGTACAACCGCTTCAAATAAGAATTGCATGAGGATGTTCCGACGTCTCGCGCCAAGAGATTTTCTTATACCAATTTCTTTGGTTCGCTCTGTGACTGAAACCAACATTATGTTCATGATGCCAATTCCTGCGACAATCAAAGAAACGGTTCCCAAAACAAACGCTCCTATTTTAACTCCAGCGGTAGTTTTATTAAAATTATCAATCTGGCTCAAACTAGTGAAGTAAAAGAAATTATCTTCATCGTTATGTTTAAGATTGCGGGCGCGTCTGAGTACTTGTCGAGTTTCTTCAATGGCATCTTGAAGTAGTTCAGGCGTTTTGGAATGGATAGTGACATTTGCTGAGCGTGGGAAGCCGCGTCCATTCACGCTTCCATAAGTTCCCGTATAGGTTGTACCCGGTATGAGTGCCATGGTGTCGTATGGACCGCCACCAAATGCGGATTCTTTTTTAATAAAGACCCCAATGACTTCGTATTTGCGTTTATCAACGGTGATCATTTTTCCTATTGGATCACTAAACGGAAATAATTCATTTGCTAGGGCATGTCCAATAACAACGACTTTTCTAGCGGCGAGCATGTCCATTCTTGAAATGTTTCTACCAATTTCAATGTAGTGAGTATTATTCTCGGGATATTCAGGTGAGCCACCACAAAGTGATGTTTGAGGTTCTGTGGTTGTGTTTTGATAAGATACAACCTTACCACCATCCCAAAATTCAGTTCCTACAAAATCAACTGAACGTACATTATCTCTAATCAGTTGAGCCTCTTCGACTGTCACTGGCGGCCATTTCATAGCGGCTCTTCGTTGTTCGTTTGAACTGAAACCATTGGGCCATTTTTGCACCTGAAAGGTTTGGGTACCAAGGACAGTCATCTCCTTTTCCATAGCAGATTGTATGATGGAGATAGCCGTCATCACTGCAATAATTGAAGCAACACCTAGAACAACACCCACAAGAGTCAGTGATGATCTGAGTTTGTTCATGCGAATGGCGCCCAAAGACATAAAAAATGTATCAAGTATCATGACTTAACTTCTCCAATAAATTTATTCGCTTTTTTATTCGCTTTTTATTCATAACGTAAGGCATCAATAGGATTTAATTTTGAGCCGCGGTACGCAGGTACAAAGCCAGATATAACGCCGACAAAAACAGAAATCAGTAAGGCAGAAACAATAATAGTTGGCGACAAACTGGCTGGCATTAACAGGTCATTGATCACTTCTGTAATAAGGCCAGCGATGATTAGACCCACAATTCCAGCAAAGAGACAGATGACGGATGCTTCAAAGAGAAACTGCATCAGAATGCTTCGTCGCTTTGCGCCAATCGCTTTACGAATGCCAATTTCTTTGGTTCGCTCGGTCACGGATACAAACATAATATTCATCACTCCAACTCCTCCAACGAACAAAGATATTCCTGTGATGATAAATCCAACGAGTAACACAACTCCCATCATGTTGTTATAAGCATCTAATAGCGTATCGAGTTTGTTAATTGAAAAGTCATCCTCTTCAGTGGGCTTGAGTCCTCGAATTTTGCGCATTTCTCCAATGACTTCATATTCAAACTCAGCCATTGTTTCTGCAGAAGGTGATTTGATTGCAATATTAACATTTGCACGGCCACCGTTATTACCCATGGTTTTTCCAAAGGTTGTAATTGGAATATAGACTACTCGATCAAAATTTGGACCTCCAAAAAAGCTGCTACCCTGTTCTTCCATCACGCCAATGACTGTAAATTTATACTGACCAATATTGATGACTTTGCCAATTGAGCTTGTTTGTGGAAATAGTCCGGTAGCAATGCCATGACCAATAACGGCAACTTTTTTCTTATATTTAATGTCAAAAGGCATCAAAAATCGCCCAGTGGTAGGTACCATATCTGATACGATAATTTGCTTATCAGTGGTGCCTGAAATTCGTATATCATCGAGAATTTTTGATTTATATTTTACATTCTTCATACCGCCGATACTTGGATTAACGACACCATTGCCAATGAGCTTTTGAGACAAGGTATTACTCTGAGCTAGGCTAATGTCTTTTCTATTTCTAAATTGGAATCCGGGTCCCATCTGTATCCAAGGACGTTTTGAAACATAAATAACATCAGCACCCACTGATGCAAATGTTTCTCTGAAGGTGTTTTTTAGCCCATTTGCAGCGGTCATGGTCGTAATTACGGCAACAATACCAATAATAA
>JAUUZN010000128.1 GCA_030589945.1 Gammaproteobacteria bacterium
AACCTTGCATCGATATTTTTTGTCGTTATAACACGTTACCAAACTCATCCTGAAAATTCAGAACTCGCCGATAACTATCATCTCTGCAAGTGTCCACACAAATTACTTTATTCAATTGTTAAAGAGCAGGATTGGTGACGCTTGATCACCCAACCGAGGCGCGTATTCTACGCCAAATAGGCTAACTGTCAACAGTAGTTTTACATTTATTTTCAATAAGTTTCACAAGGGACAATAAAGTACTGAATATAAATGAAAAATGTGCAATTACATCGCCTTCAAAAACCACTAAAAACAGATGTAACCCATTGAAACAATTAGACTATACTGATAATTACTAATCAGAGCCTTATCTTATAATATATGGGGATGAATTTTAGAATAACAAATTAAATGCGATTCAAATAAGGAGGTAACTAGCTCTACTCTGTTGGATCGTTCAAAATATGATCGCTATTCGACTTCAATACGTGCAAATTTGCGTTTACCAACCTGATAAACAGCCTTAGTACCCGCAGTGATCAATAATCGTGTATCTGATACTTTGTCACCATCAATCTTTACAGCACCCTGTTTAATCATGCGAATGGCATCCGATGTGCTTGAAGTCAGCTCAGAGAGTTTAAGTAATATCGCTAATGGCATACCGTCATCTTTCTCTGATTTAAAAGAAAACTCAGGCATTTCATCAGGAATGGCGCCTTTTTGGAATCGTGCTATAAAAGCGGTTTGTGCAGCCGTTGCAGCTTCTTTGCTATGAAAACGAGTAATAATTTCATCAGCAAGTTCAAACTTTACATCTCTAGGATTGCGTCCATCAGCAACTTGAGCTTTCAAATCATCAATCTCAGCAAGCGGTCTAAAACTCAACAACTCAAAATAACGCCACATCAACTCATCAGAAATCGACATAAGTTTACCAAACATCTCTTCGGGTGCTTCATCAATGCCAATATAGTTACCGAGGGATTTTGACATTTTTTGCACACCGTCTAACCCTTCAAGTAGCGGCATGGTTAAAACGATTTGAGGTTTTTGTCCATAATGTTTCTGTAATTCCCGACCCATAAGAAGATTAAACTTCTGATCAGTTCCCCCAAGCTCCACATCACATTCCAAAGCGACGGAATCATACCCCTGAACAAGTGGATATAAAAATTCATGGATGGCTATGGGTTGATTTGATTTATAGCGCTTGTTGAAATCATCACGCTCTAACATCCTTGCCACTGTATGGGTGGCTGCGAGTTTGATGAGATCTGCAGAGCTCATTTTACCCATCCATTCTGAGTTAAAACGTATTTCTGTTTTATCTGGATCGAGTATTTTGAAAATTTGAGTTTGATAGGTTTTCGCATTCTCCAAAACCTGTTCTTCTGTGAGTGGTTTGCGAGTGATGTTCTTACCCGTTGGATCACCAATCATACCGGTGAAATCACCTATGAGGAAAATAACCTGATGACCCAGCTCTTGAAACTGACGAAGTTTATTAATGAGGACCGTATGACCAAGATGGAGATCTGGGGCAGTAGGATCAAAGCCAGCTTTTATTCTCATGGGTTCGCCCGTTTTTAGGCGTTCCTCGAGTTCTGTAAGTACGAGTATTTCATCAGCACCTCGTTGAATTTCTGGTAACTGATCACTGACAGGGGTCATGCTGCGCTCCGATATAGAATATTGAGTGTCTTGTTAGTTAATAAAGATGCAGTTAGGGCCATCTTTGACCCACTTTAAAAAACAGCAAAGATACTCGATAATGTATTGATTGGCATCCTTTATTTGAATAAATATAACAGATTAGAGAATTAGCGGATATAAATCAGCTTCTTGATTGACCTATTACAGTCCTGTGGTTTATTGTGAGCCCACAAAATGAATCCATTTTGGTTGTCTAAGGTATTAACCCACTTTATTAGATTGGCGAGCATGATAAAAAGCGATTACAAAACGAAAAACGCTAGGCAAGACATTTTTTCTTCATCAAGAAAGCGATCGAGTAGACCTGTTGTCATTATGGCCATCATTGCAATCCTAATGATATCTTGGGGTTTGTGGAGCACGTTTAGCCAACCTGATAGTGAATCGACGACGGAAGTCATCACAGACGATAGCAAGTCAATCGATTTAGATATGAACGCTTTAGATTCTCAATCAGAACCAGAAATAGATGAGAATGGTGAAGTTGACTCCCGTCAAGAATTGCAATTAGATTTTCAACATCAGGGACGTTCTAAGTCTAAGGATAGCAATCTGGATGCAAAGAAAAAGTCATCAACCAATACAAAAATCTCAAAAAAATCTGAGCGAAGTAATGCATCTAATAGAAGCCACGCATCTGACATTAGTCGCTATAACTGGAAAAAAACTAAAATACGCAGTGGCGATAGTATGGCTCGTATCTTTAAACGAAATGGTTTTAGCCCCACAGACTTACATTCTATTATTAGTATTGGAGAATCGACTAAAATTCTCAAGAAAATCAAACCGGGTAAGCATCTAGAATATAGTACTGACTCTGAGGGTAAACTTGAA
Source organism: Gammaproteobacteria bacterium (assembly GCA_030589945.1). GTDB lineage: Bacteria > Pseudomonadota > Gammaproteobacteria > Enterobacterales. The sequence continues at coordinate 2,533 of JAUUZN010000128.1, forward strand.
GCCGTTCGCTATGCAATTGATAGACTAAAAACCGTCACCATTGTTAAGAGCATAAATAAAGATAAGTCACAATGGCAGGCTGAACTTGATACAAAAACGGTTGAACTAAGGACTGCAAATGCACGAGGCACCATTAAGAGTTCACTCTTTTTAGCTGGTAAAAATGCAGGACTTACCGATGCTATGGTAATGGAGTTAGCTGGTATTTTTGGTTGGGATATCGACTTTATATTAGACATCCGAGAAAATGATCAGTTTACTGTAATCTATGAAGAAAAATTTGTTAACGGAGAGAAAATTGGTAATGGCAATATTCTCGCTGCCGAGTTTATCAATCAGGACAAAAGTTATAAGGCGGTTCGATATACCAGCAAATCGGGTCGTTCTGAATACTTTACTCCCAATGGATTTAGTATGCGGAAAGCGTTTTTAAGAGCACCTGTGGACTTTTCCTATATTAGTTCTAGTTTTAATCCCCGAAGATTTCATCCCATATTAAAACGCGTGAAGGCTCATAATGGTGTTGATTATCGCGCTCCAAAAGGCACCCCTGTTAAGGCTGCTGGAGATGGTAAGGTTCTTACCTCTGCATATAGTCGATACAATGGACATCATGTGTTTATACAACACGGTCAAAAATTTGTGACCAAATACTTGCACTTTACAAAGCGTAAGGTCCGTCGCGGTCAAAAGGTAAAACAGGGACAAATCATTGGTTACGTTGGCGCAACAGGATTAGCTGAGGCTCCACATTTGCATTATGAGTTTCTCGTCAACGGTGTACATCGTAATCCGAGAACCATTAAATTACCGGATGCCAAGCCGATTAATAAAAAAGAAAAACAATCATTTTTAAATGCGACTCGAGCATTGGTTAAACAACTCGATACTCAAAGTCTCATCTACAGTGATGATTTTAATACAGCCGAATAGAAGGTCTCAATGAAAGTACATCAAATTTTTACTGATAATGAATTGCGGAATTTCAACTATGTAATTGCTCTGGACAATGGTCAGGCACTGGTCATCGACCCTTGGGACGCAAAGGATATTATTAAATTCCTTGGAGAACAAAACCTAACTTTAACGACGATTCTCAACACCCATGAACATTGGGATCATACCCAAGGAAACCTTGAATTGGTTGAGCATTATCAATGCGAGGTTTGGGCACACGAGAATGGTCGTGGTAAAATTCCAGGATTGACAAGAACCTTATCAAAAGATGAAATTATCGAACTTGATAATAACGCTAAATTACAAATACTCGATACGCCAGGCCATACCTTAGCGCATCTTTGTTTTCTTTTGATCGAGGGAGACAAAACCATTGCCGTCTTTACAGGCGATACACTATTTAATGCAGGTGTTGGGCGATGTGATGGAGGTGGTGAGGTGACTCGGCTATACAAAACAATATCGGAACAGTTTGCAACGCTTGATGATCATATTGTAGTTTATCCAGGGCACGAATATCTTGAGAATAATCTTAACTTTACATTGAGACTTGAGCCTTCTAATTCTGTGGCTCAAGATTGGCTTTCAAAGGTTGAAAGCTTCAATCCTCTTACTCAATCTCTCTTAACTACCATTGGTGATGAAAAAGAGATCAATACTTTTTTCAGACTCGATAAAGAAGAAATTCATAGCAACCTAGAACTAACAAATGTCAATAATTTAGAAGTGTTCACAGAGTTGCGTAAAAAGCGTGATCACTGGTAATTGGATAATTTGATCATTGCACTAACACAGGATGACAAATTACAAATGATGATAAACAGTTACTGGATTCAATCATGAGTGATTTTTATATTGGTTTGATGTCAGGTACCAGTATGGACGCTGTCGATGCAGTCCTTGTTGATTTTTCGACGAATAACACTCATAACGAACTCTGTAACATCATCGCTCATAGCTGCACAAATTTTCCATCAACTCTGCACCGTGACATTTCAGCCTTAATCACAAATAGTGAAACAACGTTGGAAAAACTGGGGGAAATTGATGTGAAGCTTGCTGAGTTATATGCAACAGCAGTGAACGAATTACTGAGCACGACCACTCTTTCTGCTGTTGATATTAAAGCTATAGGTTGTCATGGGCAGACGGTGTTTCATCAACCAGAAGGGAAATACAGGTTTTCTACTCAACTAGGTTCTGCAAGTTACTTGGTAGAATCCACGAGAATCTCTGTGGTCAATGATTTTCGAAATAGAGACATGGCCGCAGGGGGTCAGGGAGCGCCACTGGTCCCAGCCTTTCATCAAGCATTTTTCAAATCTCAATCTAAAAGTCGCCTAATAATCAATATTGGTGGAATCTCTAATTGCACCTGGTTACCACCCAGCGGAAAGGTAGAAGGCTTTGATATCGGGCCGGGTAATACTCTAATGGATTGTTGGATTCGACAATGCTTGCAAAAGTCCTATGATGAAAACGGCCATTGGGCTGCCCAAGGAGAAGTTTCTTCCTCATTATTAAACGCCATGCAATCAGATCCATACCTTCAAAAATCAGCACCAAAAAGCACGGGGCGAGAGTATTTTAACCTCAAGTGGCTTGAGACGTATCTACAAATTGACCGCTTTTCTTCTCTTTCAAAGGAAGACATTCAGGCCACGTTATTACAACTAAGTGCAATTACCATTACTGAAACCATCAACCATTATTCACCCGATGAGACTTATCTCTGTGGTGGTGGTGTGTTTAATAAACAGTTGGTTCACCAAATAAACACTCTCAGTCAACATGCTCTTTTTGATATTAACGATCTTGGTATCAATGCTGATTTTGTTGAAGCTGCAGCCTTTGCCTGGTTGGCAAAACAATGCCTAGAGAGGAAAAAATCAACCATCTCTACTGTAACTGGTGCACATGAAGATGTGATTGCTGGTGCGATATACCTAGTTTAATTAAAAATTATCGGGCTTGTAATCCTCCCATTTAGAACAGGGCAATTAGTCGAAAGCGGAGGTGAAGAATTTAGACGAATAACCTATTATAGGCTAGGCTCATAGTGAATTTCACCTTCTTCGTAATGAATGTCACCAGGTGCTCTTTCTCGATTATTTTTGTATTTTCCATGTCCAATTTTAACAACTACATTGGGCTGAATCTTCTTTTTCGCTGTAATCGTTAAACCCTTACAGACCTCTTCGCCTTCTAACAACATGGTTAAGGTGCGTTCCTCAAGTTCCTGGACTTCATTGTTTAAAAAATTAATCGTATTTTTAATTTTTCTCATGTGCTCTCGAACAGTGTCATTTTGTGGAATATTCATAAATTTACTATAAGCATTACGCATGTTCGACAACATTTGTGTTTTACCTTCAGTAATTGAACGATTGCAGACCACTTCATAATGTTTGATTTCAAAAATTCCGTTCATATCAAATTGTGTCAATATACCTGCTGATGCTCCTAAGATATCGGCTTCAATACTCACATCAGAGCGGGTAAAGCCTCCAACAATTTGGCTACCCACTGTTTTTTCATTGCCCACCTTAATTTTTGACTTAGAGAATGTATTACAATGGAGTAATTGTTCCGCGACGTTTATATCGCCACCCGCAGATATTTTCGCGTAGCTTGCGAACATAAAAGAAAGGCTGCCTTTGGCCTGAACCGAAACTTTATATTTTATATTTTTTTCTGAATGATCAGGCGTTCTTCCAATGATTCCTTTACCAATAATTATATTGCCGTCAGCTATTACATCAGCACACTCAATAAGTCCACCAACGGTAATGTCACCCTTGCAACGAACCTTCATTCCTTCGGTTATGTCGCCTTTTACCATCAGGTTTGCATCTAATGTCATATGCCCCGTTGAAAGGTCCACGGCGCTAACCTGAACCGCATCGTCAACTTTCATCCCCCTGTCGGTGAGGTTGGGTTGACCCGAAATTGTTGAGACTAAAATGAGCTCATCGTCCTCACTAACTTTTGTTCCAGGACCAGGTTTAAACGTTAAATCGTCTCCCATCTCTGCCGCTAGAAATTCATAGCAGACATTGACACCTTTTGAACCTTCTTCTGGTGGGACTTTTTGCATCAAGGCAGTATTTTCAGAGACTGTTGCTAGATCGCCTAAATCGAGCATGTCTACGGTTCCATCATCCCGAAGCTTTGGCTTTAACACTCGCTCATTAGCCGTTTCTACCAAGGGAATAAACTCTGTATCTTTACCTTTCACTGGCTCGCGAGCGACTGCAACCATTTCTGAATTCGTTTGTGCAGCTTCACTTTGGCGAACTTGAGTGAGTAACTCTGTAATTTTTTCGTCATCAATACCATAACTTACCCCAGCATCTTCGAGTAATTGAAGCACCTCTTTTAGAGAGAGATCTTTACCCCCTTCTGCAGAGGTGATTGATAAAACTGCAGACATTTTACCATCACTGATTTCAACTTCACCGGTCGCATTAAATGCCTCTGCGATAACATCGGATTCAATCTTAGATTCTTGAATATCGTCTTGTGATTTAATTTGTGTTTCGGCTTCAGATAATGCAATGACAATTTCCTCAACCGCTTCAGTGGACAGTCGATATTTTCCATAGCCTCTTTTTTCTAAAGTATCGATGATTGATTCTACAGACACTGCTTTATAGGCTGAAGATTCGACGAATCGCGCCGTGGCTCTAATAGAAACCTTTGTTTCATCTTCATTAAGTATGGGTTCTATCAAAAATGTTGGCTTTTTATCGGACATGAATCATTTCGCTTTTTCACTTAGTTTCTATACTACATACAGTGTAGTACCATTTTTATAAAAAGATATCTTATATTTTGTAACATTAACAGGCTAGGTTGTTGATCTAAATCATGGTTGAATAGGCGAATCTAAATTATAAGATGATATTAAATTCCAATAAAACAGTTTTTTACCGCATTTTGTTATCGCTATCTTTGATAACAGTCTGAGGTTTTTGGCGTTTAAATTAATTTTCTTAACCATTTTTTACAAATCTATATATCTCTTCGTGAAAAAAAGAGCATTACGGGACACAAAATGAAAGTACAGACAAAACGTAAAATAACGATTTTTTTTATCTTCCTTGTCGCTTTCATGATAATGGCCGCACTCATCGTTATAAAACCAAAACCTCCTAAAAAATCGATTGAGGACAATCGGCTATTTGTTGATGTCATTGAATTAGTGGCTTCAGATGTTACTTTTGAAATTAGTAGTCAAGGCACCGTGCAACCTCGCACGAAAACAACACTAAGTTCTGAGGTATCGGGACGAGTCATTTCAATCTCTGAGCGATTTATCCCTGGAGGATTTTTTAAGAAAGATGAGATATTGATGCAAATTGATGATACCGATTATGTTGTTGCAAAAGCCCAG
>JAUUZN010000008.1 GCA_030589945.1 Gammaproteobacteria bacterium
GAGCCCAAGCCACTGCAGACAGGTACATTTTTTTCGAGCTGAATATTAACAATCTTCGGTACTCGCTGAACTTTTTCAAGATCAGCATTAAATTTGACTAAACAATGCCAAACAATGTTTTCTTTCACATCTTCAGGAAGCGTTTCTGCATATAAGCCTCGAACACTTAAATGACTGTCTTTTTGGTCATCCTGGGCCTGTTCAATGTGGACAATGTCTCCCACAAGTGTTCCATCAATGGGCAAGACCGCAAGGCCAAGACTATCGAAGCCGACACTGATGTTGCCGATTGAAATGGGAGCAAAAACTGATACGGTCATTAATTTCTCATTTTAGTAATAGGGTTTATTGAGTACCAATGTTTTAAGTACATCACCAAATAAACCTGCTGCCGTCACTTCAGCTCCCGCACCATAACCACGAATGACAAAGGGGATGGGCTGATAGTATTGTGTGTGCAAGGCTAATGCATTCTCACCATTAATAACACCATACATTGGATGTTTCTCATCAACCGCCTCAATGCCCACTTTAATTATATCGTCTTCGATACTAGCAATATACCTTAATACCTTGCCCGCTGATTCTGCCTGTTTAATTTTTTTATCAAATTGGGTATCAAACTCTGGCAATTTATTCATAAACTCGTCAGCATCGGTGATTGCAGCAAGTTCTTCGGGTACCACGGCACTCACTTGAATATCGTCAAGCTCCAAAACGAGTCCTGCTTCTCTGGCGATCACCAGTGCCTTTCTTGCCACATCGAGACCACTAAGATCTTCAGCAGGATTGGGTTCAGTGTAACCAAGGTCGCGCGCTTTTGCTGTTGCCTCAAATAATGACAGTCCGTTATGTATTTCACCAAAGATATAGGAAAGGGAGCCCGATAAAATTCCTGAGAATTTTTGCAGTTTATCACCCGCTCGTAGTAACCCCTGTAAGTTATCAATGACCGGCAACCCTGCTCCCACATTCGTTTCATAAAGGAAACGACTTTGATGTGTCTCAGCAGTTTTTCTCAATTGTTGATAATAATCATAATCTGCCGTATTGGCTTTTTTATTAGCAGTCACCACATGAAAGCCGTTGGCTAAAAAATCATTGTAATGCATAGCAATACGCTCACTGCTGGTGCAATCGACAATCACTGGATTGCTGAGCTGAGCATCTGCAATAAAATCAGCCAGATTTTCAAGTTCAAGACTGGATGAAGATTCTTTCAGGGCTTGCTGCCAATTACTTAAATCAATACTTTTGCGATCAAATAACACCGTTTTACTGTTTGCAATGGCCACAACGTTAAGAGCGATATTGCGATTTTCTAAATCAACCTGCTGTCGTTGAATCTGTTTAATTAGCTCAGAGCCTATGGTGCCACAACCAATGATAAATGCGTCGATGGTAGGCGTATCAACGAATAAACTTTGGTGACAAACTTTAACCGCATCATCAATTCGCTTAGCACGAACCACCGCTGAGATACTGCGCTCAGATGAGTCTTGGGCGATTGCGATAATGTTCACTCTCGCCTGAGATAGGGCGCTAAAAAATTTTGCAGCGATGCCTCTTTGTTGCTGCATTTGATCACCCACTAAAGTAATGATCGCTAGATTTTTCCGTATTGAAATAGGATCAATGAGTTCATTTTGGATCTCAAGGCTAAAGGCCTTTGAAAGACATTTAACTGCAGCATCCGCTTCATGTCCAGGCACACAGAAGGTAATTGATAATTCGGCTGATGATTGGCTGATCATGATGATGGAAATGCTCGCCTGACTGATGGCAGAAAACACACGACTCGCCATACCCACCATGCCCCGCATTTCTGGGCCGGATACGGTCACCATAGCAACATCGGGCAAATTGGTGACCGATTTAATGAGATCGTTAGAACCCGCTTCAGAAGAAATTAATGTCCCTGGCTTTTCAGGTGAATGAGTATTTTTGATGCGGCAGGGAATGTTGTATTTTAACAACGGCATGATGGTTTTAGGGTGGAGAATTTTAGCACCAAAATACGAAAGTTCCATTGCTTCGCTGTATGACATCTTTTCAATCAATTTGGCTTTTTCTACCAAATTTGGATCGGAATTATAAACGCCATCAACATCGGTCCAAACTTCACAAAGATCCGCATTGAGACATACTGCCAATATGGCCGCTGAATAATCTGAGCCATTGCGCCCAAGCGTTGTTGTATCACCCGTTTGAGTGCGGCCAATAAAACCTGGCATTAATGACATGGGTGAGAGGTCAGGATAAAACTCGTTAAAACTTTTCTTCGATACGAGGCAATCTGCTACAGGCTCAACGGAAAGCTCCTCAATTGTGAGGAATTTTTCTGGATCAATTCTTGTGACATTATGTCCTTTCGATTCAAGAATGGCCGAAAGAAGTAACACGCTGAATTTTTCACCGGTACTTAAAATTTGCGCCAGTGTGGAGTCGGGACATTGGCCTAATAATAGGGCGCCTTCACTCAAGCGTCTTAATCTCGAGGTTAATTGCTCATATTGTTTATTAAGATCAAGTTTATCCAACGTTGAATTCATCGCATAAGAATCAACTAAAATATCACTGAGCTGATGGTGAATTTTATTGAGCAACGAGCCGGCTCTTTTTTGCAATGCTTTGGTGTCGCCAACAGTCGATGAAAAGACCTCGGTCAAAGCAATCAAGTGATTAGTCATCCCTTTAGGAGCAGATACGACGGTAGCAATTGGAGATTGCTGGCTCGATGAATCAATAATATCGGCCACTCTGCCAAAACATTTTGCATCTGCAAGTGATGAGCCACCAAATTTTAATACTTTCATTTTGTCCTCTATACTATTTCTTAACTAACTTACACCTACAGGTAGGTGTTCTATAAAACAAAAAAGCCCGTGAATCTATTTGGAGTCACGGGCTTTTAGAATTTTTTGTTTTCTCTTCAGCGAGTGACCCATGAACGAATAATCGTCATGCTAATACTCATAATATGAATAATATGTGCAACTAATTGACTATTAAGGTCTATATTCATCGTTCAATGTCTCGTAATAACGAATAACTTTATTTTAACTGACCCCTCTTTCATCATCAAAGAGAAGTGTTCATGCAAATCCTATATAAGGAATATAGAATATAACTGCTAGTTTGTTCAAAAACAACCCACTTTAATAAATTCTACCCATAAAAAAAGGCCATGCAATACATGGCCAAATCAACTGATGGTCGTTATTACCAGTTGTAAATCAAAGCGCCTATGGTTAAACCTGTTACAAACTGACCAAATCCATCAGGGCAGTAATAAGGATCGTCATAATTGTTATAATATAATCCAAATCCTAAACGATCTCCCTGGTCCCAACGGTAATCAAAATAGGCCTGATAGTAATAGTCGTCATACCATTGTGAATCGTTAAAAAGATGTCTATAGCGATAATCATAATGATAGTGCCCATGCCCTGAATGCCAGCGACCATGACGGTGTGAACCTCGATAATGATGATTACTATAACGATATTGATTATGACGCTTGTTTGAATGCCTACGATCATAATTCACAGTTCTGTAACGGTCATGATCTCGGTACTTATCATGGTGTCGAGCGCTACTACTGTAGTGTTGTGGACGATTACTTCGGTGTTGCTTTTTGTAGCTATTTTTGCGACTACTACGATGAATCTTCTTGTCATTTCCATGTTTAGTGGTATAAACGCGAGACTTACCAGTGTCATTATTATGTCGGCTGGCCTTAGGCTCTTTTCGTGAAGAGTTCACTTTACTCTGTTTATTGCCACGCTCTGACGTTCGATGTTGTGTCGCTTTCTGATGAGATTTACCAGTATTTGCTTTTTTATGGCTCGACTTATGACTTGAGCGCTTAGTTCGTGCTGAGCTTTTTTTCTCTGAATGTCGCTCGCTTGAATGCTGCTTTTCAGACGATCGACGTTCTTTTGCAGAAACATCAATTGATAATCCGAGACTTGTAATTATTAATAGAACTATTAAGTTTTTCATTGTTCTGTCCTCACCTTTGTTGATGATGACAGAATAACAAAGGTTATCTGAACAGAAACTGAACCGAATAAAGGTAACGAAGGAATAACTAAAAGATAATGCTAGATGAATACTACTCTCGGATGATACGTTCCTGCTGATCAGGTGCATCATTGTGAGGATCTTGATGGATAAGGATCTCAGCGGAAGGGAATTCTTTTTCTAAGCTCGCCATGATCCTGTCTGAAATGACATGAGCCTCAGACAACTTCATCTGACCATCCATTTCAATATGCAGTTGAATAAACTTGGTATGACCCGACTCACGTGTCTTCAGTTCATGAATTGCATCAACATCTTTGTCACTGAGCACCAGCTCTTTAATTGATTGCTGGATCTCTTCAGAAAGCTCACGATCGAGTAGTAACTGAATGGATTCCCAGATAATTTGCCAAGCACTATATAAAATATAAAGCCCCATCAACAGTGCCATGGTTGGGTCCATCCACTGCCAACCCCAACTAACCATGAGTAGTGCGACAATAATCATTGAATTGGTTAACAGATCGGTAAAGTAGTGCATTGAATCGGCACGTATTGCGACGCTATTGGTGTGTTTTATTACATACCTTTGAAAAACAATGAGTACTGCGGTCGCCACCATTGAGATGATCATGACGATAATACCTACATCCATCGCAAAAACTTCTTGAGGCGTTTGTAGACGATAAAAGGCCTGCACCATTAAAAATACCGCTGAACTAGCAATGAACGTCGCCTGTCCTAAACCGGCTATGGCCTCTGCCTTACCATGACCGAAGGGGTGCTCCTTATCGGCTGGCATCAAGGCAACTCTTATTGCAAAAAAGTTAATCATCGACGCCACTATATCGAGTAGTGAATCGAGTAACGATGCCATAATACTCACTGAATCTGTCATCCAGTAGGCGGCTAATTTTATCGTTAGCAAAAATACGGCAACCAACACGGATGCGGTACTGGCTAGGCGGAGTAATCGTTTTGTGTTTTCTACGGATTTATTCATTGGGGCTTATTGTACCTTTAGATGTGAAATGATTTCATCCTTATTTCTCATTTGGGTATCTCTTTTAACGGACTCAGGTGGTGGGTGCCCGTTTTGCAGGGCGGCGTGAACCCATCCATGGGGCCTTCGCTGCTACATCCTTGCAGCAGAGACCTGCTAAATACCCACCGAACACCTGAGTCCTTAATTTAGATTCTTGGTTGCGTTTATTAATACATTCTTTCTGTTTCGGTGCTCTGTTGTTTTGGTGTTACATTTATTTGTATGAGTTGATAGTGATCACATTTGATTAGTTTGACTTCGGTGCGGTTGATTAATGATTGGTGATAGCTGCTGTTTATTTCGGCTACTAGCTGTTTTTGGGCTATGTGTTTGTTTGTACTACCAATGTATTTTGAACTGCAGTCTTTGTTGTTTAGTAAATTTTTAAAATCTAGGCGATATGGGTGCATCATATATTGTCGGAAACGATTGAGTGCCACAATTCTACTCATTGCAAATAACTCTAAGATATAGGATGTGTCTAACCAGTTAACCGACCAGAAACCGTTGTATACATGATGTGAATGCCAATGGTAATCCATTGCGTCTTCTGCGATTCGTTGTTCTACGACCTGTTGATGGAGATACCTTAGGCAATCGAGTGTCCACTTGCTATTTTTTAAATCAACAATCTGTAGTTTAAATTCGGTCATTGAAGGACCCCGTTGTAATAACCAGAAATGATAACGCTGCAATAGACGTAGAAGGTGTTTACCGAAGAGCTGATCCCTTGGTTTGATCAATAACAGGCACTGTTGTTTGATCCAACAAAATCCATAAACCTGATACTGATTACAGCTCACACCGTCTCTGATAAGTCCCATGAATACCAGGTAATCACGATAACAGTCGAAGATTGAATCTCTGTTGTTGGTTCTGATCGAAACTAGTAGGCAATTGTGTTGTTCGGGGGACTGCATCCTTGCTCTCCTCACTGTCAAATAGATAGGGGAGTTACTCTAATGTGGGAGCGAAAGGCTATCCATAGATGATGTTTGAATTATAGTGCAGATATGTGCTTCTTTGCTAAGAGGAAAATGACCGGAACAATGTAAGAATTGTTCCGGTCTATGTTAAGACAAGGTTTATTTTATAGCGATAAGTTCCACATCAAAAACCAGCATTCCACCTGGAGCGCCATTTCCTGGGTTTTCTCCGTAAGCCAAACCAGCTGGTATCCAAAAGCGTCTTTTTTCGCCTTCGACCATGAGCTGAACACCTTCTGTCCAACCGCGAATGACACGATTCAGTGGGAACACAATCGTTTCACCTCTTGTTACCGAACTATCAAACATTTCACCACCTAAGGTCCAACCAGAATAATGCACTTCAACATTAGACTCAGCCGTAGGATGTATGGTTCCTGTACCTTTTGTTAACACTCTTGAAGCCAAGCCACTTTCGGTAACCGTAGCCGTAGTGGGAACTGCTGCAACATCTTCAGGAACGGCCGGTGCAGGTACTGCTTTTTTAATCGCTATGAGTTCAATATCAAAAACCAATAAGCCACTTGGTGCACCGGGTCGTGGATTTTCGCCATAGGCTAAATCTGCAGGAATCCAAAAACGTCTTTTTTCACCTTCAACCATCAGTTGAACGCCTTCAGTCCAGCCCTTGATTACACCTTTAAGAGGAAAATCAATACTTTGTCCTCTAGCAACCGAGCTATCAAACATTTTTCCGTCCGTAGTCCAGCCTGAATAATGTACTGTAACACTGTCATCAGCACTTGGATGTTCAGAGCCAGTTCCTTTACTTAGAACGATGGATGCAAGTCCTGAGTCTGTGACCACTGCTGATTCTGGTGCCTTTGCTACATCTTCTGGTACAGCAACAGATGCCGCATTTATTTCACTATTCATAGTTCCTCCGGCTAATACAATGATTAGCATTATTTGTAATAGATGTGTTTGTAAAAAGTTAAATTTTAATCTGTAACGTTGTAGTTTTTGGTCTATATCACCTGACATTACATTATTCTTTAGGGTGTTAATCATGGTTGTTTATTCCTTTTTTTCGAGCCTCAGCCTCAACAAAAATTCGTTTTACATTTGGCCACGTTTTTTTAATTCGCTGATCAATTTCAGAAATTACATGTTCTATTTGTCCAGCCTTAAGATGGTCGTCAAAATCGATGCTAATATTCACCAAAATAAAATCGGGTCCCATGTGCATGGTCAGAAGTTCATTGACGTGCTCCACTTCATCATACTCAACAGCCAAGGCTTTAATGCCACTGACGATTTCAGGATCGGCACATTCACCAATCAACAAGCCTTTGGTTTCAATGGCAAGCCAAGTCGCAGTGAGTGCTAATATGAGGCCAATTACGACAGATGCAATGCCATCAAACATTAAAATGCCTGTCAGCTCAGACAAATAAATACCTAGCATTGCCACCATCAAACCCAATAACGCAGCAGTGTCTTCAAACAACACCACAAACATTGACGGATCTTTGCCATCCTGTACGGATTTTATGATGCCGTGTTTATGGTTGTCTTTCTTAAATTCCGTATAGGCAAAATACCAAGCCGCACCTTCAAAAACGATTGCAATGCTCAGAACAATATAATTGATCATCGAGTTTTTGACTTCAACGGGGTTAATAATATGAATGATTCCTTCATAAATTGATACGCCCGCACCAACGGCAAAGATTAGAATCGCAACAACAAAACTCCAAAAGTAAATTTCTTTACCATGCCCAAAAGGAAATTGTTCACTTGCGGGTAGTTTTGCTCGCTTTAAACCGTAGAGCAATAAAACTTGATTACCAGTATCGACTAACGAATGAATGCCTTCAGAAAACATGGCTGATGAGCGAGTCACATAACTTGCAGCAAACTTTGTAATTGAAACCAAAAAATTACCGATGAGTGCGGCAATAATCACTTTTTTTGATGAACCGGCCATACTGTTTAGTGTCCTTGTTTATAGATGTTCGTTAAGTAATTCACGGATCTGCTCTGGGATGGCAATGCTCTGCTCAGTCCTATAACTAAAATGCACCATGATTGACTCACCCGTAGCAACACAACGTCCATTTTGCCATGCCTGTTGTGCCACGGTAAATGACGAACGGCCAATTTTTTTGATATTGGTTTTAATTTCTACTTCAGCATTGAAATAAATCTGTAGTTTAAAATCCACTGACATACTGACTAAAATTAATGGCCATTCTTTTAAATTCATTTCGGGTGTAAAAATTTTGAATATGGGTTCCCTTGCATTTTCAAACCAAACTGGAAGACGAGTATTATTAATGTGTCCCAAAGCATCCGTATCAGAAAATCCAGGTTGAATTGTTTCAGTAAACATTCAAGTCTCCAATTTATTCAAAAGTTATTGATTTTAGTTAGAACTATCGGTTGGCAATATCTTACTATTACGTCTACGGATGAACCACCATTTGATGGTATGAATTATTTGATAGAGCAAAATTCCAAAAATATCGGCGAACCAGTCTCGCCAAGAAAAAGAGCGCCAGGGCAAATAATACTGGATCACTTCAATTAGCAAACCAAAGAGTGCCAGAGCAACGATTGACCATAGTCCATACCTAGATTGTAACCAATGACTGAGTAAAAACGAGAGAACAAAAAATATCAGTGCATGGGCTAACTTGTCGCTAAACAATATTGGACTCACGACGCCGGTGATAACACTGAGAGTAGCAATGAGAGTTGCGAAAACTCCCAACATGAATAAAATTCTATAGGTTTTTTGATTAATTAATTCAAACATCTCAATCCATGCAATTAGGTCTAGTATTCTCAGTCTAGTCGTGTGAGTAGGCTAGCCTATGATGGATTGAAAAGAAAGACTAGTTTACAGCCTTAAGAGCATTTCTTTGACTGACTAACACTCGGTTTCTTCCAGCGCTCTTAGCATCATACAACCCCTCATCAGCACGCTCAACAACCTGACGCCAACTAGCAAGACGCTGACCTAAATGGCGCGAACAGGCAAGACCAGCACTAGTGGTTAAATACCCCAGTGGAGATTCTGTATGTTCGATATTCAGATCGGCCAAACCTTCTATGATTCTTTTAACCGGGATCAGTGCTTCATCAATATTAGTATCAGGCATCACAAGGAGAAATTCTTCGCCACCATAGCGATAAACGGCATCAGATTCTCTAATGGCTTCTGCAAAATGTGAAGATACAGCTTCCAACACCTTGTCGCCTGCCTGATGGCCATAATGATCATTATACTTTTTAAAATAGTCGATATCTAAAAGCACAATTGAATAAGGTCGACCATGACGAATGCCAGCAGCATGGACTTTCATGATATCCACTTCCATGGAACGACGATTCCCTAGACCCGTTAGGGGATCAATCATCGATAAGGTTATTAGCTTGCGATTGGTTGCCTCTAGTAATTCTGTTCGTTTTTCAATTTTAGATTCAAGTTCCTCAGAATGGATTCGCATTAATTGTGTATAGGCGTTAACAATATTGGTCCGAGTCACTATTCCTAACATCGTTCCCTCTGCTGAGGTGACTAACAAATGTTTAAGTTTCTTTTGTTCAATGTATTTAATGGCATCGGCAACGAGCATGTCTTGTGCGACCGTTGGTGGAGAGGTCAACATATAATCCGCGACTGGACGTTCCATAATTCTAGGATCACTGCTGTTTAAACTAATGATTCTTACGAGGTCACGTTCGGTCAACAACCCTAGTGGGATGCGATGATCGTCATCTGCGATAACACAACATGAATAATTGTTGTCGGTAAGTATCTTGAAAACCGACTTCAAACTTGTTTCTGGACTTATACAGTCAACTTCGGAGGTCAAAATATCATTTAGTGTGAATTGACTCATGATCTAATTCCAAATGCCTCATAATTACTTTTGGTCATTATTTATCCCTGAGAGTAACCGTAGTATTCTAATTATTGGATGTCCGTATCCGTCGTGTGGGTTAAATCCTACAGGATAAAGCGCATCAAAAACAAGTGACTTTTCAAAGAGTTAGTGTGCTTAGCTAATGTTAGTTATAAGAAAGTCCTTATAAATCACATAGATATGATGTTTTTAATGGGTAAAATTTGCAAGAATAAAAACTGAAAAGTGTGACTCGGTTTGAACTTATTATGAAAACATTTCAATATAACGACGCTTTTTGACCATAAGTTGTCGTTATAAATTATTATTAGGGATAATTGCTATCAACAAACTTTTAATATTGCGACATGCTAAGGCTGTTTTATCCAAGCTAAATCTAGTTCTCTTGCTGCTCGCACGTCATCAAGTCTCTTTACCGGCATTGTAAGAGGCGCAGAAGTCACCTGAGTGGCATCATGATTCGCTTCCGCTAAAATTTGCACCATGGCGGCTATAAAACCATCCATTTCATCTTTACTTTCCGTTTCAGTGGGCTCTATAAGCAGACATTCGGGTATCAATAATGGAAAATAAGTGGTGGGGGCATGGTATCCAAGATCGAGTAATCTTTTCGCAAAGTCCATGGCCGTTACACCCAATTCTTTTGCTTCCTTTTTCAGGGTAACAATGAATTCATGGGTTGCCCTACGCTGTGGGAAAGCAATCTGGAAACCTGATTGAATAAATTGCGCCTGCATGTAGTTTGCATTGAGTGTTGCAAACTCACCCACTCGCACAAGACCTTCTCGACCAAGGAGTCTCGCATAAATATAGGCGCGTACAAGAATGCCAGCATTACCACCAAAGGCTGAAAGGCTACCAATGCTTTCTGGCATCTGAGCCTTACCTTTCCACTGATAAAATTTATGTCCATCAACGTTTTTAACCGTGACGTGCGGAGTTGGCATAAAGGGCACTAAACGTTTATTAATCCCTATAGGTCCACTTCCCGGACCACCACCGCCATGGGGAGTAGCAAAGGTCTTATGCAGATTCATATGCATCACGTCAAAACCCATTTCGCCGGGTTTCACCTTGCCTAAAATTGCGTTCAGGTTTGCGCCATCGTAATACAGTAATCCACCGGCATCATGAACAATTTTCGATATAGTCTCAATATATTTTTCAAAGACACCAAGGGTTGA
The DNA here is from genome assembly GCA_030589945.1 of Gammaproteobacteria bacterium. Taxonomy (GTDB): domain Bacteria; phylum Pseudomonadota; class Gammaproteobacteria; order Enterobacterales. The sequence goes on from JAUUZN010000008.1 coordinate 11,117, forward strand.
TGGGTTCGTCATCATAATTCCGGCTGTCTGTGGACCGACCATTTCTTTAAAAGCTGTGAGATCGACATCACCTTCTTTATCGGTGGGTATTTCACGAACCTTGTAACCGCACATGGCAGCCGTTGCCGGATTGGTTCCATGGGCCGAATCGGTGATAAGAATCTCAGTTCTTTGGTGATCACCTCGCGACTCATGGTAGGCACGGATCATTCGGATACCGGAAAATTCACCCTGTGCACCCGCCATGGGTGCCAGTGAGACTTCATCCATACCCGTGACATCTTTTAATATTTCCTGAAGGTCGTGCATGCAGGAAAGAAAGCCTTGGCTTTTTGAGTCGGGCGCTAATGGATGACGATCAATGATCCCCGGCAGCATTGAATATTTCTGCGCACCTCTGGGATTGTACTTCATCGTACAGGAGCCTAATGGATAAAAATGGGTATCGATAGAGAAGTTCTTCTGCGATAATTTGGTGTAGTGGCGTACAGCCTGTAACTCTGAAACCTCAGGCAAATCAACCGATTTAGATCGTAAAAACTGCTCTGGGATCCCTGGCAATGCTGGCTTGCTCTGAGGGAATTGTGCCGGTGCTTTTCGCCCCTCTTTGGACAGTTCAAAAATAAGCATTAGCGCTTACCCCCACTGTCGGGTAGCGTTGAAGTTGCATCAAGCAAGCTCATCACCTCTAATAGGGCTTGATAATACACCTCGATGTCCGAATCATTGCGCATTTCAGTAGCACAGACCAACAGTACATTTCCTAGGTTCGGCTCGCCAAGTTCCGGAAAATCTTTCTTTAAATTATAGCCCCCTAGAATATTTCTTTTTGCCAATTCTTCAATGACTAACTCTGCGGGATGATTTAATTTTAGTGCTGCCTCATGAAATCGAGGACTCTCAAAGAGTAACTCTACACCGTCAATGGATGATAGTTTTTGCACCAATTTTTCGGTATTTGCCACACAATTTGCTGCGACACTTTCTAACCCTACGGCACCTAATATTGCCATATGTATGGTGGAAGCCGTAACGGCTAATCCCTGATTTGTACAGATGTTGGAGGTTGCCTTGGCTCTGCGAATATGCTGTTCTCGGGCCTGGAGTGTTAAGGTGTAACCGGTTTTACCATCAAGATCAATGGTCTTACCAATGATGCGACCTGGCATTTGCCTTATGAGTGGTTTGGTGCAGGCCATAAATCCATAGTAAGGTCCACCCGAAGCCAATGGAACACCTAAGGGTTGCCCATCACCGACAGCAATATCGGCTCCAGTTTCACCCCATTCTCCCGGCGGTTTTAGTAAGGCAAGCGCAAGTGGGTTCACCGCAGCAATTAATAAACTATTGTTCGCGTGTGCCCAGTCCGTTAATGCGTCCACCTGCTCCAAGTGACCAAAAAAATCCGGCTGCTGAATGACCAATGCGGCATAAGTCTCATCTTCATACTGACTCATGATCGCCACATCTAGAACACCGGTTTTAGCATCATAGGGGATTTCAATCAGTTCAATATTTTGCGACTGTACAATACTCTTGGTGGTTTCTCGATATCGTGGGTGGACTGTGCCGGCAATTAATACCTTGCGCGTTTTCGCTTTGCGATTACTGCGTACCGCCATAAGCACTGCTTCTGCTACACCACTGGCACCGTCATACAACGATGCATTTGCCGCGAACAGTTGGGTCAGGTTGACAATGTTACTTTGAAATTCATAAACCAATTGCAACGTGCCCTGACTCGCCTCTGCCTGATAAGGAGTATAGGCCGTTAAAAACTCACCACGCATGGTGATATCCCAAACCGCCGCAGGAATATGATGCTCATAAGCCCCTGCGCCGATAAAACAGAGATTGCCAGCATCAAGCTTCGCCCGCTCACTCATCATCCTTCCCAGATCCATTTCTGTCAGCGCTGTTGGTACCTTTGCTAACCCTTCGGCGCGGATATTGGCTGGAATTTCATCAAATAAATCTTCAATTGAACTCACGCCAATGGCGGAAAGCATTTGTTCGATGTCTGTTTGACTGTGTGGAATAAAAGGCATTCAATCAATCCTACTCTAAGCGTCTTCAATCAGCTCTAAATACTCATCTGCAGTTAGCAGATCTTCAAAATCAGCTTCATTGTCTACGCTCATTTTGTATAGCCAACCTGATTCATAAGGCTCGTTATTGACATTTTCAGGAGCGTCTTCAAGCTCTTCATTGACCTCCAAAATATCACCTGAAATGGGGGCATAAATATCTGATGCTGCCTTAACTGATTCAACAACGCCTGTCTCATCACCCGAGGCAACGGTATCGCCCACTTCTGGAACTTCGATGTAAACCATATCACCCAATAGTTCTTGCGCGTGATCGGTAATTCCCACGGTTGCGTTACCTTCATCATCCAATCTCAGCCATTCGTGCTCTTTGCTGTATTTTAACTCACTTGGAACTTCACTCATCAGTCGATCCTCTGTCTTAAATTACAATCTATGTTGCTCTTTAAAATTTTAAAAAACATTTTATTAATCTTTAAAAAACTTGCTGACCATTTCTTACAAAGCCTGGTTTGATGACTCGAACAGGTAGTTGCTTATTGCGCATTTCTACATAGGCTTGTTCGCCAGTTGCTGCAGGCACTCTGGCAAGAGCAATGCCTACTTTTAACGTGGGAGAAAATGTACCACTGGTAATTTCCCCTTCACCAATATTTGGTATGATGACTTTTTGGTGACCTCTGAGGACACCTTTGCCTTCTAATACAAGGCCGACCAATTTCGTTAAAACACCGGCCTGTTTTTGTGCTTCGATGGATGCACGGCCAACAAAATTACGCTCGGCATCTTTAAGATCGACAGTCCATGCCATGTTCGCTTCTAATGGACTGATTGTCTCATCCATATCTGAGCCGTATAAGTTCATACCGGCTTCAAGTCTTAATGTATCTCTAGCCCCTAATCCACAGGGTGTAACACCAGCCTTGAGTAAATCACTCCAAAACGAATCAACATCAGTAAGCGGAATAGTAATCTCAAAACCATCTTCACCGGTATATCCTGTCCTAGCGATGAACCAATCTTTTGCCTGTGCAGCAAAAAAAGGTTTTAGAGGTTCTGCCTTGGCTCTTTGTGCATCATTCATCGCTAACATTGCAAGCTGTCGTGACTCGGGGCCTTGGATGGCTAGGGTTGCTAGATCGGCTCTATGAGTGAGTTTTACATTGAAACCATGGCTTTTAAGATTGATCCACGCCAAGTCTTTTTCTTGGGTTGAAGCGTTGACAACCATTCGATAAGACTCATTTGTTAAAAAATAAACAATCAAGTCATCAATAACCCCAGCATCGTCATTGAGCATGCCGCTGTAGAGCGCCTTGCCTGGAATATTAATTTTTGCCACGTCATTGGCTAATAAAAACTGTAAAAAGGCCGTAGAATCAATTCCTTCAACGTCCACAATCGTCATATGGGAGACGTCAAACATGCCAGCCTTGGTTCGAACAATATGATGTTCATCCATTTGAGAGCCATAATGCAAGGGCATGTCCCAGCCGCCAAAATCAACCATTTTTGCATTGGCTTCAAGGTGATGATTATAAAAAGGTGTTCTGTTAGCCATTTTGAATTCCAAACTCAAATTATTACTGTTTTATGAGTCTTTCTTTTTTCAGCAAAAGCTCTATTAAACAGCGATCAATAATGGCGGAATTATACAATGCCTTTGGTTTAGATAACACCCAAAAGATCAATCTAAAGCAGGATCCCTAGTCATTTTGGTCAGTTCAGGAAGGTCACCCTGAAGTCCCATTGCCTGCAGCATCATTTTTTTCTTTAATTCCAAACTCTTATCGGCATAATTCATGCCCGTTGCTCTAAGCCAGGACTTCAAGGGAACATCATCACTGAACATCGATTTAAAAAAGTCCATGGCAAGGATCATTTTTTGATTTTCACATTTACGCCAACGTTCATAGGGTCTGAGTACTTTGCGCTGTGAGATATCTTGGCCTTTATTGATTGCACTCAGGATCACTTCTGCCAATGTGGTCGCATCCAATAAGCCGAGGTTCACACCCTGACCCGCAAGCGGATGGATGGTATGGGCCGCATCACCCACTAGAGCAATACCATCATCAATATAGGATTGTGCGTGGCGACGAATCAGTGGAAATGTTGCCCTGTCGCTGATGAGCTTTATCGCTCCCAATTTATTGTCAAAGGCTTCGCTTAGTTGCTCATTAAAGCTTTCATCAGGGAGCGATTTCAAAGTTGCTGCCTGCTCTTTCGAAGTCGACCATACGATGGAACATTGATGGCAATTTTGCAACGGTAGTAACGCTAAGGGTCCCGACGGTAAAAAGCGCTGCCAGGCACATTTCTGATGAGGATCTTCTGTCTGAACATGACAAACAAGCGCATGATGATTGTAGGGGACTTTGTCGACATTGATTCCACGCTGCTCTCTTAACCAGGAATTTGCACCATCGGCCGCCACCAATAATGGTGCTCGCCATTGCTCACCATTTTCAAGTTTGATTAACCCTCCGCGATCATCCCAATGCGCCTCAGAAGCGGTGACAGGTGCAACTAAAGTCACATTTTCAAATTGCTGTAATGCCTTATGGAGGCCAGCAACGATTATTTTATTTTCAATGATGTGACCGAGATCAGGCTCCGCCATTTCAGCGGCATCAAATGAAATGTTTGCATCGGTGAGCGCATCCCAAACATGCATTTTTTCATATCGGCTGACACCCATTGCTTCGATGTACTGCCAACAGTCAAGATTGCGAAAAATATTTTGACTGGCTCGAGTTATGGCGCTGACTCTTAGATCGAGTGCACAATTGGCCTGTGGCACTTGCCATTCAGAGCGATCAAATACTGCAATGGTACGATTCATTTTGTTGAAGGATTCAGCCAAAGAGAGTGCAAGGGTCAGTCCCACCATTCCGCCGCCGACAATAATGATATCGGCCTGATTTCTAGAGAATGATTTTGTTGAGGGCTTTATCGCTTCATTTGTGGCTTCATTTGTGGCTTCATTTGTGGAAAGAGTCGACACCATTAGTTGCTCTCCAATTTAAGAGAAAGCCCTCTGACAAGTCTTGATTGTTTGCCTGTTAGACCCATTGCCGCTGTTGCTACCTGTGCCCGTAATTCTGGTATCCAATTCATTGCCATCAATATTGTATTACGTGGCACACTCACAAGATGAGATGAGTTTGCAAAGAGTCTTGCAATTAGATCGGTAAAATCTACAACCTTATCACGATCATTCTGTCGCCAGTTTTGATATTCATCCAGTAGCATCTGAGAACCTGGGTCTCGCGTTTCTTTGCAGGCCTTTCTGAGCATGTCACTCAGGGCTGCGACGTCCCTTAGTCCAAGATTAAAGCCCTGACCCGCAATGGGATGTAAACTTTGTGCGGCATTACCCACCAGTACCAGTCGATTGCCAATGCACTGCTTGGCTGTTAACAAACTTAAGGGATATGAGGAGCGCTCGCCAACTCGAGTAATTTTACCCAGACGTTGACCAAAACTATTCTGTAATTGAGCGATAAACTGCTCATCGGATGTTTTAATAATGGACGAAGCCTCTTCTGCTTGCATCATCCAAACCAATGAAATTCTATTGTTTGATAGTGGCAAAAAAGCAACTGGGCCACGTTCAGTAAAACGTTCGAAAGCAACGTTATTGTGGGGTAATTGCGTTTGAATCGTTGAGATCATTGCCACCTGATCATAGGCTTTATCCGAAGACTTAATGCCTGAAAGGCTTCGGATTACAGAACTTTTACCATCGGCTGCAACCACAAGCCGTGCTCTTAGCGTTTGAGGCTGCTTCTGTTTATTTAATGTGTTCTGTTGGTTGTCTTGTTGGTTGCTTTGTAAAAAGTCGAGGGAGAGTAGAGAAGCATCCTCTTGCGTTTCTATGGCCGAGACTGACGCTTGGATCAGATCAGTTGTAGATTCTGAAATTGCATTTTGGATGATGGCTGCAACATCTTCTAACTCAACCACCTGTCCCATGGCCGCAACATTAAGTTGTTTGGCATCAAGGCGACATATTCCAGGGTTGCCTTTATCGGAGACATGTATTTTTTGGATGGGTGTCGCAATGTTTTTTAATTGTTTCCAGAGTCCTAATCCATTAAATATTCGACAAGAACTCCACGATAGAGCAATGGCTCTAGCATCAAAACCGAGTGCCTTTGGGCTGGTTTGTAAGTGTGGTTCTATGAGTGCAACTTTTAACGGCAGTGATGACAATGCCAGAGCAAGGCTGCTTCCCACCATTCCGCCTCCCACTATGGCAACGTCATAAATATCAGAATGAGATTGAGGCAGCCGAGCTAAAAACTCTGCTGATGGTTGATTCATGCTGCGGATTGACTCATGAGAGATTCGATCTCATCGATAGTTTTGGGTGTATCTTTTGACAGTACCTCATAACCATCTTCAGTGACAAGAACGTCATCTTCAATGCGAACTGCCAGTCCTTTCCACTGCTTGGGTACCTTTTTAATTTCTTTGGAAATGTACAAACCTGGTTCAACGGTGAGTACCATTCCCGGCTCTAAAACCCGCGGCTCTCCACCCACCTGATAATCGCCAACATCATGAACATCCAAACCTAACCAATGGCCAGTCTTATGCATATAAAAAGGCTTATAGGCTTCATTTTTAATTAAGGTCTGTAGCCGCCCTTTCAAAATTCCCATTTCAATGAGACCTTTGGTGAGGACTTTGACCGCTGCTTCGTGGGGAGCATTCCAACAGGCTCCCGGCCTAATGGTTTCAATGGCTGCAAGCTGAGCCTTTAAAACCCAGCCGTAGATAATCTTTTGATTCTTGGTAAAAAGACCGTTAATTGGGAAGGTACGGCTAATATCTGAGGCGTAAAGTTGATACTCAGCGCCCGCATCTATCATCATTAGATCACCATCTTTCATTTTATCGTCATTTTCTACATAGTGGAGGATGCAAGCATTTTCCCCACCGGCAACAATGCTGGTGTAAGCAGGAAAGCGCGCACCGAGACGCGCAAACTCATGGTGCAATTCAGCTTCAAGGTGATATTCACAAAGACCAGGACGAGACTTTTGCATCGCTCTAATATGTGCTTTAGCAGATATTTGAGCTGCAGTTCTCATCAATTTAACTTCGGCAGGGCTTTTATATAACCGCATATCGTGTAAGAAATGACGAACATCAATTATTTCGCCATGGGTTTCAGCGCCAGAGACATTGGTCCGTAGGGCATTCAGCCAAGCTAGGATTTTTTCATCAAACTCTTTGTCATTACCAATGGCACAATAAATTCGTTTTCGACCTTCCATAAGTCCCGGTAAAATGTCGTCGATATCTTCGATGGGAAAGGCATCTGCAGCGGCATAATTATCAATAACACCCTGTTGACCCTCGCGTCTGCCGTGCCAGGTTTCTTTTTCTAAGTCTCGCTCACGGTTAAATATAATGAAATCACCGTGCTTTCGTCCCGGAATAAGTACCAGTACCGACTCAGGTTCATTAAAGCCTGACAGATAGTGGAAATCGCTGTCTTGCCTGAAATTAAAATGGGTATCGCGACTACGAATAATCTCCTGAGCAGAAGGTATAATGGCCACGGTCTCTGGACCCATCATGGTCATTAGGCGTTTTCTTCTTCTTGCGTATTCTGTTTTAGATATCATCGATTAGCGACTCTCAAATTTGTCTAATTTCTATTTTTGTTCTAGTGAGCTATTAATGAAGCTTCTCAGTGAAGTAAAGAACCTTTTCCCGCCGAAGGGTCTTTACCATTGACGCTGTGTATGAGTTGCGCTGCCACTCGAATGTGTTCGGTGATTTCAAACAATAGCTTCTCATCTTCTTCGGTATTACCAATGGTATCGAGATCGATGTTTGATATTTCTTCCAAATCATCCAAGGCATCAATCACATCTTCATCGGTTTCCTCATTATTATCAGAAACCTGAAGATAACCCAAAAGAAAACCCTGACACCAATAACCTAGCGACTCACCCCTTTCAACGGTCGACTGACTCTCATCGGGCAACAGTAACTGCAGCGCAAACAACTGCTGGCAGATCATTTCATAGAGCTCAGAATTTATCGCGGTAAGTTCCGCGTCAACAACATCAACTAAGACGTCTTTTTGTGATAATTGCCTGAGTAATTGAGGCTTCCAACTACTATCATCGAGCTCAAGCCCTGCAGCATAAAAGCCCATTAACAAACCCTGAATTTCCGCAATGGTGATCAATAAATGTTGATCATCAAAGAGTTGTTGCACCTCATCATAGGACTGCCTTGCTCTACATTGCGTCATTCATTACACCCAGTCTTCATACTCTTCATCACCGAAGGAAAATCGATCGAAAAATTCATTGTCCAATCATACTCAAATATACTATATAATCATTGCTGCGAATAATAACATTGTATGATTGCTCCTGTCTGCCTTGTCAGAGATGACTAGAGTCTTTAGAATACTAATTTTACATAAGGTAACTACTTAAAAAAGTAGCCAAAATAGCAGTAACTATGACTTCTTTAAAAACTGAACAGCTCGAACAACAACTCGATTCTCTCATTGAACGATACCAAACCTTAAAAGCGGAAAATAAACTCTTACGTTCCTCTGAAAACTCACTGCAATCGGAACGCGGAAAATTACTGGAAAAAAATGAATTAGCAACCAGTAAAATTGAGGCGATGATTGACAGACTTAAGTCCATGGAGTCCAAAAATGGCTGATGCTTCAACATTAACGGTCAATATTATGGACCGTGAATTTCGAGTCAATTGTGCTGCTTCAGAACTTCAAAACTTAAAAGACTCTGCCCTGGCCCTCGACAACAGAATGCGGGAAATTCGTGATACCGGTCGTGTTATTGGAGTCGACAGGATAGCCATCATGGCCGCCCTAAACCTTGCCAGTGAATTATTGTCCACGGAAGGTAGCAGCGACGACATGGTTTCTTCCGTCAATGATGCCATCAGCCGTATGGAACATAAGATTGAAAAAAGTCTCAATGAAACCGCAGAGCTCGACTTCTAAAGCAACTTTATTAAATAAAAGCACAATCAGTACTGTATTTTAAACCCACTATGCTAAAATTATGGTCTGGACCTAGTGTTCAGATTAGGAGTTGGTGATTCCTGGGATGTTTGCTAGCAGAGATGTTCCTCGAGCCGATGTTTTACTCTTTGGGAGCCTGTCATCTGCTGATGTTGTGCATGTCCGGTTTTACCGGAAAGCCTGATTCAGTAAACGGGCACCCCCCTGAACCCCCGGGTTCAAGGAGCTTAACCTGTAACGGCATTACTGGGAGCCATCAATTCCGCCTAACACATCTGACTTTAGCGCAAAACAAGATCAACCATGAACACTGAAAGCACTCAACAATTGAAAACTCAGCTTCGAGCCCAGACGCGACAACAACGACAGCACTTATCTGATACTGACGCGGATCACTTTGATAAACAGCTTGCTGCTCAATTTAGCCAACATGACTCGCTCAAAACATTAAAAAATATTGCCCTTTACCTTTCTCAAGATAACGAGATTGGCACCGAACACCTTTGCCAGTTGCTCTTTAAAATTAACCGTAATTTGTATCTACCTAAATTATTTACCAATGGCCATAAACAGCTCAATTTTTGTCAATACTTACAGACGAGCAAGATGGTTAATAACCGTTACGGTATTGCTGAACCTGAAAAAAACAATTTTATTGATGTGGCTGATCTTGATCTAATATTGATGCCACTGACAGCCTTTGATGCTGCTGGGAATCGTCTTGGCATGGGCGGCGGTTATTATGACCGAACCCTTGGTGCGAACAATCACAGCAACACCTTAATTGTCGGATTAGCCTATGATTTCCAAGAGGTTAAATCCTGTCCAGTAGAACCCTTTGACCAACAGATACAAATGGTTCTAACACCCACCCAACTTATTGATTTTCGATAGGAGACAACAAATGTCTGCACAGGATGAAAAAAGAAATGCTGCCGAAGCGGCGGTAAAGTACATAGAAGAAAATACCATTGTTGGAGTCGGTACTGGTTCCACTGTCAATTGTTTCATCGATGCGCTTGAACCCATAAAGCACCTCATTGATGGCGCAGTTTCTTCTTCTGTTGCATCCACCGAGCGGCTAGAAGCCATGGGTATTCGAGTTTATGATCTCAACACTGTGGATCATATTCCCGTCTACGTAGATGGTGCAGATGAGTCCGATGCAGGGCTTAATCTCATCAAGGGTGGCGGTGGCGCTTTAACACGCGAAAAAATTATCACCGCCGTTGCACAGAAGTTCATCTGTATAGCGGATCAATCGAAACTCGTTCCAGTTATGGGTGCATTCCCACTGCCCATTGAAGTGATCCCGATGGCACGAAGTTACGTTGCTCGTGAGCTTGTAAAGTTGGGTGGAGATCCTGTTTACCGAGACGGCTTTAAAACTGACAATGGTAATATAATTTTAGATATCCACGGTCTTCAAATTACTGATCCGAAAGGACTTGAGACCGCCATTAACCAAATTACCGGCGTCGTCACCAACGGATTATTTGCTCACCGAGGAGCCGATGTATTGCTACTTGGTCGAGGTGATGACGTTGAAACTGTTTTGCCACAGTAGTTATTCTGTGAACTACCACAATCAATTTAAAGATATTTTTGGAGAAAATAAATGACCATTATCAAATCACTTGATAAAGACAAAATCAAAATTTTGCTACTCGAAGGTGTTCATCAAAGCGCTGTCGAATATCTCAATTCACAGGGCTATCACAATATTCAATATGAAAAAAAAGCACTTCCAGACGACGCGCTAGCTGAGGCGATCAAGGATGCCCATTTTCTTGGCCTTCGTTCGCGAACCCAAGTTACAAAAGAGGTTCTTGATGGCGCACAAAAACTCAGTGCCATTGGTTGTTTTTGTATTGGAACTAATCAGGTCAATCTCAGCGAATGTCAAAGGCGTGGTATTCCGGTGTTTAATGCGCCCTTTGCCAATACCCGCTCCGTGGCAGAATTAGTGCTGGCTGAAATCATCCTAATGCTTCGCGGTGTACCAGAAAAAAATGCTGTGGCTCACCGTGGCGGCTGGTTAAAATCAGCAGTTGGCTCCTATGAAACGAGAGGAAAAATTCTTGGCATCATTGGCTATGGTCATATTGGAACTCAATTAGGAATACTTGCTGAAAATCTCGGTATGAAAGTTTATTTTTATGACATCAATAATAAGCTTTCTCTCGGTAATTCAACCCCTTGCGAAAGTCTCGATGAGCTACTTAAGGTCTCAGATGTAGTCTCACTGCACGTTCCTGAAACTGAGCAAACGCGCATGATGATTGCTGACGCGCAATTGCAAATGATGAAGGTGGGTTCAATTCTTGTGAATGCTTCAAGAGGAACGGTTGTAGATATTGATGCCCTCTCGTCTGCGCTTAAAAATAAACAACTTGTTGGTGCGGCAATTGACGTATTCCCAACCGAGCCAAAGTCAAATAACGACGAGTTTATTTCTCCTCTGCGGGATTTTGATAATGTGATACTCACCCCTCATGTGGGAGGTAGTACCCAGGAAGCTCAATATGCCATTGGTCTTGAAGTCTCTGAAAAAATTGTTCGTTACTCAGATAATGGCTCTACATCCAGTGCTGTAAACTTCCCTGAGGTGAGTTTACCAGAACACAAAAATAGTCATCGTGTGTTTCATATTCATCATAATGAACCTGGTATCTTGGTGCAGATCAATAAAATATTTACTCAAAAAAATGTCAATATTTTCTCTCAATATCTGCAAACAACTGGTGAAACTGGGTATGTTGTAACCGATGTTGATGATGGTTGGGATCAGGCTGCTCTTGAAGATTTAAAGGCTATTAAAGGGACTATACGGACTCGGATTCTTTATTAACTTCTGTTGTTAACGGTGCCTTAGAACATTTTGATTCTGTTGTTAACGGCACAGACGGTGTCTTAGAACATTTTGGTTATGTTGTTAACGGCCCAACCGGTGTCATAAAATATTTTGTTGGACGCCGTGAAAACATCCATGTTGGCTTCGCTGCTGCGTCCTGCAGCAGAGACCAACATAATATTTTATGACACCGGCTGGGCCTAAATTAGCTTTCGTTTTAACTTGAAATTAATTTAAGACACCATCTGCGCCTAAATGAGCTTTCGTTTTGTCTTTAACTTATTTTACGATCGGGTCTAATGAACCAGAGTCGTAGCGGGCGGTCATGTTTTCAAGACTGATTGGCTTTATCTTGCTGGCGTTACCTGCGCAGTTAAAGGCTTCGTATCTTGATTTACAGATACCCATCATTGCATCCGTTGACGCCTGTAGGAATTTTCTAGGGTCAAAGTTTGATGGATTTTCCACTAGGAACTTTCTTACTGCGCCGGTGGCTGCCATGCGTAGGTCCGTATCGATATTTACTTTTCTTACGCCGTTTTTAATGCCTTTTTGAATTTCTTCTACTGGTACACCGTAGGTCTCGCCCATTTCTCCACCATATTCATTGATGGTGGCTAACCATTCCTGTGGCACTGATGAAGAGCCGTGCATCACTAGGTGGGTGTTTGGAAGACGTTCGTGAATTTCTCGGATGCGTTGGATTGACAGGGTATCACCTGTTGGTGGACGAGTGAACTTATACGCTCCGTGACTGGTTCCTATGGCGATTGCCAGTGCGTCAACACCGGTTTTCTTTACAAAGTCTGCGGCTTCTTCAGGATCTGTTAATAATTGATCCATGGTTAATACACCTTCCGCTCCTGAACCATCTTCTTCACCGGCCATACCGGTTTCAAGTGAACCCAAGCAACCTAGTTCTCCCTCAACGGATACTCCACAGGCATGTGACATCTCGACCGTTCTGCGCGTCACTTCAACATTGTATTCATAACTTGAAGGGGTTTTCATATCGGCTTCAAGAGAACCATCCATCATCACTGATGAAAAGCCCATTTGAATAGACTGTTGGCATATTGCTGGAGAAGCTCCGTGATCCTGATGCATGCATACTGGAATGTGTGGCCACTCTTCAATGGAGGCAAGAATTAAATGGCGTAAGAAGTTTGCACCCGCATAAGAACGTGCACCTGCAGAAGCCTGGACAATAACTGGAGAATCCGTTGCATCAGCGGCTTCCATCACAGCTCTCATTTGTTCGAGGTTATTTACATTAAATGCCGGTACGCCATATTCGTTTTCAGCAGCGTGATCGAGCATTTGTCGCATTGAAATTAGTGCCATCTTAATCTCTCCTAAGTTTTACGCCGACATTATTAATCTTGCTGTCGATGTTAATTGTTCTGTTTGAGTATTTCTACTGCGGGAAGTGGTTTGCCTTCAACAAATTCTAAAAAGGCTCCACCACCGGTAGAAATGTATGAAATCTGTTCTGTAATTCCATATTTATCAATTGCAGCAATGGTATCGCCACCGCCGGCAATTGAAAATCCTTGGTTTTTAGCAATTGCTGTTGCAACAGCCTTGGTGCCACCGCCAAATTGATCAAATTCAAAAACGCCTACGGGGCCGTTCCAGATAATCGTTTTCGCTTTGCTTAAAATTTCTTCAAGATCGGCAGCAGAATTGGGACCGATGTCAAAAATCATATCGTCAGAGGCAACATCCGTCGCCGGAATTGTTGTTGCTGCTGTTGATTCAGAAAATTCTTTACCGACAACCACATCCGTAGGTATTGGAATGGTTGCTCCTCGTGCAGAGGCTTTTGCCATAATTCTTTTTGCTTCGTCAACTAAATCCATTTCTACCAATGAATTTCCAATCGCTAGCCCTGAGGCTGCCATAAATGTATTCGCAATGCCGCCACCGACAATTAATTGATCAACCTTGTCCATCAATGAATCGAGGACCGAGAGTTTTGTTGAAACCTTTGAACCACCAACAATTGCGACCATTGGTTTTTCTGGATTATCCAACGCCTTAGCCAGCGCGTTGAGCTCTTTGCTAAGTAATAATCCTGCACAGGCGGTCGGTGCATATTTAGCAACTCCGTGGGTCGAAGCATGGGCTCGATGGGCTGTACCGAATGCATCATTGACAAAAATGTCACACAGGGCAGCCATTTTCTTTGAAAGCTGCTCATCATTGGCTTTTTCACCCACATTGCCACGTACATTTTCAAACAGAACCAGTTCACCCGCTGCTGTTTGGACACCGTTAAGGTAATCAGTGGCTAATGTTACTTTCTCATCAATGAGTGTCGCAAGATGATTGGCAATGGGTCGCAATGAGTCATCTTCCGTCAAAGCGCCTTCAGTGGGACGACCACGATGTGACATCACCATTAATTGCGCGCCCGCATCAAGGGCAAGTTTGATGGTGGGTAATGCAGCTTGAATTCGAATGTCCGATGTTACTTTACCGTCCTTTACTGGGACGTTAAAATCAACACGAATTAAAACACGTTTATTGGCCAGATCTAACTCATTGATGTTGATAATCGACATTCGAAATACTCCAGACTAGGCTTCCATCATGGCAATTGCGGTGTCGAGCATACGAACTGAGAAACCCCATTCGTTGTCATACCAGGCAGTCACTTTAACTAAATCGTCGGCAGCTCGAGTTAATGTTGCATCAAAGATGGAAGATGCTGGATGATGATTAAAATCCGTTGAAACAAGCTGTTCTTCAGTATACTCAAGCACACCATCGCCCGCTGCCTCTTTCATGATAGCGTTAACCTCATCAATGGTTGTAGGGCGAAAGGATTTAAATGTCAAATCGACACAGGATACATTGATGGTCGGTACGCGCATTGCGTACCCATCGAGATGGCCGTTCAGTTCAGGCAATACTAAGCCTACTGCCTTGGCTGCTCCAGATTTTGTCGGAATAACGGACATTGCTGCTGCTCTAGCGCGTCGTCTGTCAGTGTGATAGTTATCAATGATTTTCTGATCATTGGTATAAGCATGAATCGTTGTCATAAGGCCACTGACTATACCAAGCTTTTCGTGAAGAGGCTTCACCATCGGAGCTAAGCAATTTGTTGTACAAGAGGCGTTCGATACTACGGTATGCTCAGGACGTAACACATGGTGATTAACTCCAAAAACAACCGTCGCATCTATATCATTGGCACCCGGTGCAGAAATAAGTACTTTCTTAGCTCCGCCTTTAAGATGCTGAGCGTTCTCAGCCTGGGTTTTAAACTTTCCTGTACATTCAAAAACGACATCAACGTCTTCTTCGCCCCAGGGTAAATTTGCTGGATTTCGATCAGCAAACATTTTGATGCGATCACCATTAACAGTGATATGCGTGTCATCACAGGTAACGTCAGCATTAAAGCGACCATGGGTTGTATCATATTTAAGCAAATGAACATCATCATCCAAAGGATGTGATGAATTGATGGCGACAACTTTAATACGATCACCATAATCATGATCATAAATTGCTCTTAATGCACATCGTCCGATGCGCCCCAAACCGTTAATCCCAACTCGTATCGTCATTTTCTTACTCCAATTCTTAAATCAGTTCTGTTCTGTAGCCGTTCTACAATTCTGTTAAGTAGCCGTTCTAAGCAAGTAGCTCTTCAGCCTGCTCAACAACATTTTCAACCGTAAATCCAAAGTGTTCAAATAATACATTGCCCGGTGCAGATTCACCAAAGGTATCCATTGCAATAACTCGACCCGTTAGTCCCGTGTAACGGTACCAAAGACCAGGATGCCCCGCTTCAATAGCGATTCGATTAGTTACAGCACTTGGCAATACAGATTCTTTATATTCTGCAGACTGTTTTTCGTACTCTTCATGGCAAGGTAATGAAACCATACGCACCTTATGACCCTTCGCAGTCAAGGCTGCTGCGGATTCCATTGCAAGCCCCACTTCTGATCCTGTTGATATAATGATTATTTCAGGCTCGCCTTCACAATCACTGAGGATGTAACCACCCTTATAGATATTATCAATTTGCTGTTGAGTTCTATTCTGGTGACTCAAGGTTTGACGTGAGAAGATGAGTGCAGAAGGTCCATCTTTTCGTGCTACAGCGCTGTGCCACGCAACCGCAGACTCCACTGTATCGGAAGGTCTCCAAGTATTGAGGTTCGGTGTGCTTCTCAGACTCGCCACCTGTTCAACAGGCTGATGAGTTGGGCCATCTTCACCTACACCGATTGAATCGTGTGTGTAGACAAAAATGGTACGAAGTTTCATCAACGCAGCCATGCGAACGGCATTCCGTGCATATTCCATGAACATCAAAAAGGTGCCGCCGTAGGGAATGAATCCACCGTGTAAGGTGATGCCGTTCATAATGGCTGACATAGCAAACTCACGCACGCCATAATTGATGTAATTGCCATCAAAGTCTGTCGCCGTGATAGGTTTTGAGTTTTTCCATTTTGTTAGGTTAGAGCCTGCTAAATCTGCTGAGCCGCCCAATAATTCAGGAAGTAGTGGGCCAAGAACCTGAAGAGAATTTTCTGACGCTTTACGCGATGCGATATCAGCGCCGTCATCAGCAAGTTGCTTAATAAAATCTTGCATGTTTTGGTCAAAATCTTTGGGTAGGTCGCCGTTTAGTCGTCGTTTCAATTCATCCGCTGCTTGAGGGTTAGCTTCTGAATAGGCAATAAACCGGTCATTCCATTGTTGCTCACTGGCACTGCCTTTTTCTCTACAATCCCACTCAGCATAGATTTCTTCAGGGATTTCAAAATCACCATATTTCCAACCGAGTTTTTCACGAGTCGCAATGATTTCTTCAGGTCCAAGAGGGGCGCCGTGACAATTGTGTGTTCCTGCCTTATTTGGAGAGCCAAATCCAATGACTGTTTTACAACAAATCATCGTTGGTTTATTCGTTTCTGCCTTTGCAGCTTCTATTGCTGCATTTATTGCGCTCGCATCATGACCGTCAACATCTCGAATGACATGCCAGCCGTATGACTCGAAGCGCATGCCAGTATCATCGGTGAACCAACCTTCAACCTCACCGTCAATTGAAATGCCATTGTCATCCCAGAAGCAAATGAGTTTACCAAGACCTAAGGTACCAGCAAGTGAGCAGGCTTCATGGGAAATACCTTCCATTAAACAACCATCACCCAAAAAGACGTAGGTGTTGTGATCAATCAGGTTAAAACGCTCTGTGTTATAGCGCGCTGCAAGCATTTTTTCACCAATTGCAAATCCAACAGCATTGGTGATCCCCTGTCCTAATGGTCCAGTTGTGGTTTCAATACCAGCGGTATAACCGTGCTCTGGATGCCCTGGGGTTTTTGAATCTAGGGTTCTAAAACTTTTTAAATCATCAATGGTCAGAGGATAGCCTGTGAGATGAAGCAACGAGTAGATGAGCATGGAGCCGTGTCCATTAGACAGTACAAAACGGTCTCGATTCACCCAATCTGGGTTATTTGGACTATGCTGTAGATGGTCTCGCCAGAGGACTTCGGCAATATCAGCCATACCCATAGGTGCGCCAGGGTGACCTGAATTAGCCTTCTGTACCGCGTCCATACTTAGTGCTCTAATTGCGTTAGCTCGATCCTGTCTTGTAGACATAATTCTCTCCTCTGTACGTTAGGCAACTAGATTAATGAACCTACAATGCGCCTTGATTTCTAAAAATGGCCTCATTATACTCAGATTACATTAGTAAAAGCTAATATTAAATGGCCGGACGGTCATTCATAGCTTTATAGCACCTAATAAAATCAAATGTTAGATACTAACTTTCACTATAACCAAATCATTTAAAATTTGTTATCATTTATTTAATAAAAGTACAGTTTGTCGCCTTATTTAAACCGAGAAAACTATGTCAGATTTCGCAAAAACCAAAGCGCTATTTCATCTACCCAAGGATGTTATTTATCTTGATGGAAATTCTCTAGGTCCGCTACCTAAAAAAGCGACAGATAAAGTCGCTAATATGATGCAGTCTGAATGGGGTGAAATGCTCATTGGTGCGTGGAATGAGGCAAAGTGGATGGATCTGTCTAAATCGGTGGGTAATCGAATTGCCAGGTTGATCGGCGCCGAGGAAAATCATCTGATTATGGGCGATACCTTGTCGATAAAGGTCTATCAGGCTCTAGCATCGGCACTAGAAATTAACGATGAGCGTAAAATTATTTTATCTGATACGGGTAATTTTCCATCAGATTTATACATGGCACAAGGATTAGTAAAAACACTGAAACAGGATTACCAATTAAAACTGGTTGAACCCCATGAGGTACTCGAAAATCTCAGTACAGATATTGCCGTTTTGTTGCTCACCGAAGTCGATTATCGTACCGGTGGTAAACACAATATGGTTGAATTGACACAAAAGGCTCGAGGGATGGGTATTATCACCGTTTGGGATTTAGCCCATTCAGCGGGGGCGATAGAGGTCGATCTAATGGCGGCAAATGTTGATTTTGCTGTGGGATGCACTTACAAATATCTCAATGGTGGACCCGGTTCACCGGCATTTATTTATGTGGCACCACGATTTTCCCAAATTGCACAACCTGCACTTTCTGGATGGCTAGGTCATGATGCACCCTTTGACTTTGATCTCGATTATCGTGCTGCGAATGGAATTGATCGGATGCGTGTTGGGACTCCTCCGGTGATTGCCCTTAAATGTCTAGAATCGGCACTTGATATTTGGGAACAGGTTTCAATGGCAGACGTCCGCGCAAAGTCGATTGAATTGTCGAGCCTTTTCATTGAAGAAGTGAGGCGAAGATGCCCTACGCTTACTTTGGTAAGTCCTGAGGATCCTGCCTTACGAGGTTCTCAAGTTTCTTTTAAATTTGATCATGGTTATGCAGCCATTCGCGCTTTGATTGACCGCAAAGTCATTGGTGACTTTAGAGCTCCAAATATAATGCGCTTTGGCATCACGCCGCTTTATATTGATGAAACAGACATTATTTCAGCTGCAAAAATGATTGGAAAGGTGATTAACAATAAATTGTGGGACAGGGATGAATACCATCAGCGCGCCAATGTTACCTAATACTAATGTAACCTAGTACCAGTGTTACCTAGTACTAACGTCACCTAGTACCAGTGTCACCTAGTGTAAGTAGCCTTTAAAAAAGATTGTCGATTAACTGTTGAACACTTTTTACGGGAATAATGGTTAACCCTTCTATGGGTTTTTTAGGAGCGTTCGCCACGGGAATAATGGCTTTCTTAAAACCATGTTTAACCGCTTCACGAAGGCGCTCCATGCCGTTAGGCACGGGTCGCACTTCACCAGCCAAGCCCAATTCACCGAATATGAGTAATTCACGATCGAGTGGCCTGTCTCTCAGGGATGAAAGAATTGCAGAAAGAACGGGTAAGTCTGCACCGGTTTCCATCACCCGAACACCACCTACTACATTAAGAAAGACATCCTGATCATGGGTGCTAATTCCTCCATGTCGACTTAATACGGCAAGCAACATTGCGAGTCTGGTTTGATCAAGACCCACAGCAATGCGTCGTGGATTTCCTAGACTACTGTCATCCACCAGCGCTTGAACCTCAACTAACAAGGGACGACTGCCTTCCCAAGTTGCAGTAACCACACTGCCCGGCACTGGCTCACCATATCCTGCTAAAAATATTGCTGAGGGGTTGAGTATTTCTTTTAAACCGCCGTCGGTCATTGCAAAAACACCCAGTTCATTCACCGCACCAAAGCGATTTTTAACCGCACGCACCACTCGATATCGAGAATCTGACTGTCCTTCAAAATATAAAACTGCATCAACCATATGTTCAAGCACCCGGGGGCCAGCCAGTGCGCCATCTTTGGTAACATGGCCCACCAAAAACACGGTGGTACCCGTCTGTTTGGCAAATCGCACAAGCTGAGCAGCACTTTCTCTGACCTGTGCCACGCCTCCTGGGGCCGATTGAAGTTGCTCTGTATGTGTCGTTTGGATAGAATCAACCACCATGACACTTGGCTTTTCAATACCGGCGATTGCGGTGATCCTCTCAACGGATGTTTCAGCGAGCAATCGTAACTTGTCAACAGGTAAACCCAGTCGGTGTCCTCGCAAACCTACCTGTTTTGGAGATTCCTCACCGGTGATATAGAGAACTGGACGCTCAAGACTTATCTGACAAAGGCTCTGTAGTAGCAGTGTCGATTTGCCCACTCCCGGATCACCACCAATGAGAACCACTGAACCCGGCACAATGCCACCCCCGAGTACGCGATCCATTTCTTGCATGCCGGAGGGAAATCGAGGTTCATCTTTTACATTAATCTGCGACAAGGTTTGCACCTTTGCCTGCTCACCACTATAGCCCTTAAATCGTGGAGACTGTGGTTTGTCAGTGGTATTAACCGATTCTTCAAGGGTATTCCAAGCGCCACAATCTGAACACTGACCGCTCCATTTATTATGCTCGGTACCACATTCTAGACAGTTGAAAATAACTTTTACTTTTGCCATCTGGCTCATTTTCCTAAATACGTTTGACGATCATTCATTTAAGGCTTGCTGACCCTTGAGTAGAATTTTATTATAATGACACTCGTTTATATTACAATTAATAATAACAGTTACCTTTTATACACATTAAGGCTTAGTTCTACAGCGGAAAAACAAATGCAAACAAATGCTTCTTTTAAAAGATTCTCAGTACTGCTTTTAATCCTTTTATTCCTAGGACTCAATATTAGTTTGCTTGCAGACAATCGGTTCATGGGAACTTCTTTGATGAGCACTCAAAGCACATCAGAGAAATCTTATTACACTGTTGCACAGTCTAACTCTGTCCTGGGCGGTGAACTTGCAGTATCTGAATGGCAACGTTTTGTGGGAACGACCACAGTCAATGAACAGATCAACAGATTACAAAACTGGGTCGATGATGAAACACTTGAACCGCTTATCAAAGAAAAATTATTGTTTGATGCGACCCTTACTTTTCGAAATGTTCATTTTAGTTCAACGGAGTCCCAGTTGCTCGGTAGAAATGCAATGGAGTCACTTTTAACGTATCAATCTAGGGCTTACCTACCTCTTTGGGATGCCGGTAGGCAACTTCAAATTGCTGCCTTTCAAGTTGCTGCATCGGCTCAAGCAACACTGATACATTGGAATATTGAAAATGAATATCGACAATCCTCAGCATTAGCAGAACTCGAACCCAGAGTCTTTCTTAAGCAGCTTGCTAAATTAACGACAATGCAAAAATCATTCACTCAACATTCTGAGTTTGTAAAATCTAAGGTTCACCAATCCATCCTTGGCTTTAAAAAGACTCTTGACATGGCGAGCATAGAAACCTTAAACAGTCTCAGTATTGAATTACAAAATCGGACACTTATCATCTCAGATCATGCTCTTTTGATCCTCGCCCAAAAGCTCTCTAACATTAATTTGTTCCAAAGATTATTCACTCAATATTCTTCGGGATCGATTGATCAGACAAAAATTATCAGTGCTCTCAGTCATCTTCCTGATAATTTTTCTGTTGAAGAAAAAGTGGCGCTACTCAAGATTGCTATGACCAGTGATGATTTAAGAAGTCCGAGCATTTTAATTCTTGGACAATTTGTTGATGCAGGTGCTGGAGTTCTTCAGAAACTCAATAGTGAACTGTCCGATGCTAAGTTTGGTGGTGCAGCCGCTAAAGCGATGAGCCAAAGCACTGATTTATTGACCCTTGAGCTGCTTCAAAAAAATCTACAGAGTGATGACATGCTTGTTGTGCGACGCTCACTTTTAACGCTCTATTTTATCAAAAATAAAGAGGCATCAAACACACAGTTAAAGGCCTTAGTGCTGTTACAGCGCTTTCACAAAGATACACACAACCCTCAACTCAAAAGAGAGGTTGCGCAATGGCTGCTCTAATTTTGCTGATCGAAGCCCTGACAGGCTGTGTTTCTCGTTGGGCGAAGCATGTTATTGTTTTATCAATATTATTGAGTATCAATAGCTCTGCAACTACCTGGACTTATACTGAAAACACCAGTGGAGTGAATGTCTTCGCGCTCGGTTATCCTGTTCCCTTGCCCATAGATTCATTACTTCCAGTCGATGGGTTTCGCAGTTACGGAAATCTCCATGCACGTCATCAGGATCTCATGTTAATGAGTGATAGGATGACGGGAACCATCGTTGGGCAAACCACCAATGGTCGAGATATTTGGGCCTATCAACTCAGTGATGCAAATAGCACTACTGTCGAAGGAAGCATTATTGAGCCTGCAGTTCTGCAAAATGGTGGTATCCACGCCCGTGAATGGTCAACCCCAGAAATTACAACCGCCATTATTGAGCGACTCATTGAAAATGAGGATGATCATTGGCTGTACCAGTACCTTCTTGAAAATCTAAATATCATCATCCAGCCCGTTGAAAATATTGACGGCTTCTTACAAACCCAGCGCTTCCCCAATACTGTTTTACAAACCCAGTCAGCGGATGATCCAACAAACTGGCCCCGTGATGGTCGTATGCGCCGAAAAAACATGCACAATGTTGACGAGTTATTGACTACCGAGGATGACGGCATGTTCGGCGTTGATTTAAATCGAAACAACCCTCCTTACTGGAACAGTAGTAATCGCTCATCGAGCAATGAAGATTCGATTGTTTATCATGGTAGCAGCGAAGCATCTGAACCTGAAACAAATGCACTTCAGGCCGCAGCGTTTCTTGGGCCAGCATCACGATTGCGATTTTATGTGGACACCCACTCGTTCAGTCAACTTTGGTTTGTCCCTCAGACGAACAATCAAAGCCGTAATAGGACAGCCTCAGAAGTTGCAAGTATCATGCGAGTCGCAACGAACAATACCTACGCCATCAGTCTTACCGAAGGTAATGGCGGCATTGGTTCAACTGATGAGTATTTTGCCGAAACCTATCAAATACCCTCATTCACTTTAGAAACTGAACCCGGTAATACGGGTAGCGTTCAATACGGTGGCAATGGTGTGTCTCATTCAGGATTTATTTTACCTCAGCTTGAAATTAATCGTGTTCGAACCGAACTCACCGATGCAAGTATTGTTGCCTGGTACATGCAGGCTGGCCCACCAACCTTAATTGCAGTAGAAATTAAAGATGTTGATAGTGGTACCGTTGTGTACTCAGGGCAATGGGATGTTAGCTCGCCTACCGAGCGCGTTTGGAATGAAGGCAGCAACTCAGGACTTCAAGCAAACGGTCATTATCAAGTTTGGGCAGCCTATAATAAACCCATGCGGTGGCTCAATGAGTTGGGTGAGATCAGCAACTTTAAAAGCATGTCAGTACCATTGGCACCGCAATTTGCAATTGAGGGGCTCTCAGCATCACAACAGGTTTTTAATCAATCGGTCAGTAGCAATGCCAATAATTGGTTATTACAACCTGGTGGTGTAGGAGTGGGATATCTCAACTATGCAAGTGATGCATTTATGATTGATTTTACTCTCAATGGTTCCATTGAGCCATCATCAAGTACGTTGCTTAGTCTGGTGTTCAATAACCAAGATTTTGTTGGTAAGCGTAATGACGCTGCACCCGCAACGGTGGTGGATTGGTCATCGAATTGGGTCAATTATGAAAATAGCGTTGGTACAAATGGTGAAAATGGTGGCGTTGATAGAACTCTTCGCCTAATTGATGATAATAGTCCAGGATTTCAGGCTCCAGTATCAACAACCAGTCCACCCAATTCAGGTTCAAATCCAACGGTAAAACGTTCGGGAGGATCCTTTGAATTTGCAGTTATTGTTGTTTTGATACTGAGTCTATTCCGACGGCGGATTTAGTCTAGATAACTGTACTCATGGGTTAATTTTTTGCTGCGTACAGGGCTAACAGTTCTGTCACCTCAGATCGCTTTGAGCCTTTACAGCTGATCATCCTTTGCACCTTAAACCGTTCGATTTTTGCATGCTGATAAATTTCTTTAGTCAAGGCATTTTCATGATTTGAAATCAATACTGGCACTCCCCGCTCTGAAAGTTTATACGCCTTGATAGATAGCTGTAACTGACTGTCGAGTCCAAAACCTTCCTTTGTATAACTTGTAAAATTTGAACTGTCTGACAAAGGAACATAGGGAGGATCGCAATAAACCACATTGTTGCGTCGCGCTCGATTCATCAGCTCGTTAAAAGAGCAACAAACAAAGATTGCGCGTTTTGATTTTTCTGAAAAAGCGCTCATCTCATCACTTGGATAATAGGGCTTTTTATAGCTCCCAAAGGGTACATTGAGTTGTCCCGATTGATTGTATCGACAAAGACCATTATAACCGTGGCGATTTAGGTAAATGAATAAAGCTGATTTTTCACGACCTTTAGGTATTTTATTAAACTGATCACGCCAATGGTAATAAGCCGTCTTTGAATTTTCTTCTTGAATGAACCAATCCTTGGCATATTGGATGAACTTATCGCCATTTTGTTTAAGTTGTTCGTAAAGATCAATTAAGTCTGGATTAATATCACCCAGAAGATATGAGTCGTAGTCGGTATTTAGAAAAACAGCACCCGAGCCCATAAAGGGTTCGATGAGACGATTGCCTTCGGGTAGTAATTTACTGATACGATCAATAAGTCGAAACTTACCACCCGCCCATTTTAAAAAAGGACGAATTGCCTTTGGACTCTTTTGTAGAGAATGAAGCGGCTTAGAATGAATAGGTTTAGAGGGCAAAAGAGTGATTAACTATATCGGCAAATGATGCCCAGCAGTGTAACAGGATTATACTTTATGCAGAAGCGCTGATCTGTCCGCCCACCTGCTCAGTAGCATCCGTGGCTAAAGCTGAAAGTAGGCGACCACCTGAAAAGGAAGAGCCAGATTCTAGGGATGGAGTGTTGTCGATTTCTTCACCGTTAATTCTTGCCTGAGTATCTGCATTACTCTGTCTAATTTTATCGGCAGCCAGTTGTGCAATTTCAAACCGAGCTTTTGAGGCGAGAGCCTGAGCCGATGATGCAATACGTCTATCTGTTGGAGATGGGTTTGCTGGAGCTAGTGCTGCACGAGCGACCTGCTCAGATTTTCTTAATGTGGCTTCAGGAGTTCCCGCAGCCGAGGTATCAATAGGCACTTCGCCGGCAACTGCATAACGTACACCATTGGGTCCGGTCTTAAAGGTAAAACTGGGTGAACCTGCATAGGCGCCACCGACACTTGCATGAGCCTGTTCATGAGCCTTAACTTTCCTGTCGATTGATACCAGCTTTTGAATGATTGCTTGATCTTCTGCAGCCTGTGCCCGCTCTTGTCTTACTTGG
Source organism: Gammaproteobacteria bacterium (assembly GCA_030589945.1). Lineage (GTDB taxonomy): Bacteria > Pseudomonadota > Gammaproteobacteria > Enterobacterales. Next base: position 36,385 of record JAUUZN010000008.1, read on the forward strand.
TTAGGGTTTTGTGCAGATGCTTGCTGCGCGACTTCTTGAATATCTTTCTGATCGGTTGATGGTCCGGAAGTAGAACCATCTGAAGACGAGTCCGTATCTCTGCCTTTCGCGCCAAAGATTTGATCACGTAATTCTGCAGTTTTAGTACTAGGATCTGAGCCTGCAAGAAATTGGCCTGTTGCAGCACCTTGATTTTTTGATGACTCAGCAGTAGCAACACTTTGAGGAATGGTCTCAACAAATTTATTTTGCACAGCAAGTGACTCATTCGGTAAATTTGCCGAACTCGATGCTGTTACACTAATGGGTGAAGGACCAATAACCATACTATCTCTCTAAAACGACTATTTCTCTATACGACTAGCAATAAACGATGACTAGGCTAACAAATCAAGCAAGGTACCTACCTGCTTGTTTTCAACTTCAATAATTTTTGCGCCAGCACTTGCCTGTTGCTCAGCAACCTTTAAATCGACTAACGCAGGAATAAGATCGTCTGGAGAGCCTTCAATACTGCTTCTAGCAATTTTGCTGGCGCTCGCTTCGATACGTTCTTTAGCATTGAGGAAAACCTGAATGCCCGATGTTGTTGCTGAATTAATTTCCATACGACTACTGACCTAAAATCACATATTTAATTATTAATTGCCTATATTTTAAGCTATTTTGGAAAATTTTGCAGTAACTGTAGAGACTATATTGTTCTATCGGGGCAATTTGATATAACTAAATGATAGGTTGTTTGCTCTTTTATAACGTTTTTATTCCAATTGTGCCGGGATGTGACGGACCTTTAGGGATCTGTCGTTCTCCCGCCCAAGCATGGCCGTATATGACTTCCCAGCTTGTGGGTAGCTCATTTTCAGCTGTTTTGTGTTGATTATAGGCTTGCTCATAGGTCTGCCATAGATCCTTGCCAGTCATGTTACGCGTTCGACCCGCATTCATATTTGTCTCGCCCATAGCCTTTAAATCGGCATGTACCTGTGCCACTGAGCAATAGTTCATGGTAATGGTCTCACTGTCCATGACCGTACCGCCAAACCCTGATTTAGTTAAACTGTCGCCAATATCATGCATGTCTAGAAATCTGTTTACTCGGACATGATTGCTATTTTTTCCCAGTGCATCCTTACCCTGCGCAATGGCCCAACTTTGGCGCATCTCTTTGAGAGTATCCGGACCGAAACTAGTAAAGATTAATAACCCACCTGGTTTTATGATGCGATTAAGTTCTCTAAATGCCGTATCAGGATTATCTAACCAGTAGAGCATCAAATTAGAATAGATGAGGTCGAAGGAGTTGTCAGCAAAGGGTAGCTTCTCTGCATCTGCGCAAGTATAGCGTTCCTTATTCGTCCATTTTTTCAACCAGTTTCCATTTGATTGAGCGACCGATAACATCTGCCAAGCTAGATCGACCCCGAGTACCTTTGACTTCTTAAAGTGCTGTTGTAATTGCCGAGTAAACTTACCCGTTGAACAACCGAGATCGAGTATTAATTCTGGTTTTATTTTTACATAATCTAGCCGCTCAACAAGACGCTCTCCAATAAGATGTTGAAGTTGAGCGTGTTGATCAAAACTCTGCGCTGCCCGGTTAAAAGACCGTGCAATATTTGCTTTGTTTATGTCAAATGGATTTACGGGTTGATCACTCATCATCAGCTTGTCTTTTATCAGTCGTAAGGGTGGAGTTAATCTCTATTCATTTTATTGTCTTCAGCCTATTATCTTTTATTCTAACCTGCTGAGACAAGGTTGTGGATTTTAACCCATTCCATCACATTTTAAATACTAACTTTTTATCTAAAGCTTCTTTTTTGATGACCCGATTAGATTTAAAACCCTTGGCGTATGATTTGTTCAGGCAAACTCTTGATCTGTTTTTACCTCTATCCTGCATTTTATGTAACAGCAATACCATTCGACCCATTTCTTTGTGCCAAGGTTGTCAAAATAAAATAATCTCTGCAGAGAAGATTCCTGAGAAGACAATAATCTCAGCCATGAAATCAAAGCCCTCATGGCAAAAAATACGCTACCTTGGAAATTATAATGCCGAGTTGCGCGAATTAATTTTGGCCGGCAAATTTCAAGATAATCTTGCCGCATTAAAAACCCTGGGACAACTCTTTGCACAAAATATCTGTATAGAGGGCTACGACCCAGAGCTTGTATTAATCCCTGTGCCTCTTCATAGAAATCGACTTAAAAGTCGAGGTTACAATCAAGCCTATGAAATAGCTCTGCCTCTTGCTAAACAATTGGGTTTAAAAATTAACAGACAATGTGTTGAGCGCCATATAGAAGCAAAAACACAACATTTTTTATCCCGTGAGCAAAGAATGCTCAACGCCAAAACTCTCTTTCAAACTACCGTCCATAAAACTAATTACTTTACTGATCCACTAAGGTTTGTTGTTCCAAAAAAGGTTGCCCTTATTGATGATATTTATACGACCGGTGCAACCATCGAAAGCCTGAGCAACTGTTTGTCGGCAGCCGGTGCAGAAGTTATTGAAGTTTGGATAATTGCAACGACCTTATGAAGGACATCAGGTATACTCATCATCAACCAGATTGATTACATTCAATTAATAACAACCGAATAATAAATACAAAGAAACAGCTTCAATGAAACGATTTATACCTCAAAGAGATCGCAGACGACAAGTCATGGCAATATCGATACCGATTATTGGCGCAATGATCTCTCAAAATATTCTAAATCTTGTTGATTCCGCTATGGTGGCTCACCTTGGCTCACCTGCTATGGCAGCCGTAGGAATTAGTAGCTTTTTAAACTTTATGGCGGTTGCAATCTTTATGGGACTTGCCACCGGTGTACAGGTCATCGTTGCCAGACGCATTGGTGAAGAGCGAGAACATGAAGCCGCTATTCCACTGAACGGCGCCCTGTTACTTAATTTATTATTTGCACTACCCGTTTCAATATTACTCTTTTATACCGCTCCTCAGTCATTGTCGTTGATCATTAGTGATCCTGCGGTTGTCGCTGAAGCTGTTCCCTATATGGAAATGCGTCTTTTAGGCGTTCTTGCCATTGCTAGTAATTTTTGTTTTAGAGGGTTTTGGAGTGGCATCAAAAAGACTCAGTACTATATGTGGGTCCTTTTTGGTATTCATGCCCTTAATATTTTGCTGAACTATACGCTGATTTACGGCAACTTTGGTTTTCCAGAAATGGGTGTCAAAGGCGCTGGCCTTGGCACAACGATTTCAATGATCGTCGGTACTATTTGTCATTTCACACTGTGTCTTTATAAGGGCAAAAAATACGGCTTCATGCACGGCTTACCGTCAATGGAATCGATCCGCAACATTGTTAAATTGTCAGTTCCTGCGTCTATGCAGCAGTTTTTCTTTGCTGCAGGCTTCACGACTCTTTTCTGGATTATCAGTAAGATTGGTACCGATTCTTTAGCGGCGGCCAATGTATTAACTAATTTAACATTGGTTGCATATCTTCCTTGCATTGCCTTTGGTATGAGCGCATCAACACTGGTGTCAGAAGCCCTTGGCCGGAAAAATTCTGAGGATGCTTATCAATGGGGATGGGACGTTTCAACCATAGCAATGGTTGCCATTACGCTCATTGCAATTCCACTATTTTTATTCTCTGAACCGATTTTATCAATATTTCTCGTGGAGGCTGATGCACTTGCAATTGCGCAAACCCCGCTCAAAATTGTTGCCATTGGTTTGCCCCTCGAAGCCCTTGGCATGGTAATGATGAGCGCATTAATGGGGGCTGGTGCTACAAAGGTTGTGATGAAGGTCTCAATGGGTATGCAATGGCTCATCTTTCTACCTGTAGCTTGGTTTATTGGACCCGTATTTGGTTATAGCCTCAGCATGATTTGGCTTGCACAGGCCGTTTATCGCGTGTCCCAGTCCATCGTTTATGCAAAATTATGGAGCAATAAACAGTGGGCCAACATCAATGTCTGATCAGGATTATTATAAGCTCACTCCCGACACTGTTCTCGATGCAATAGAATCCATTGGTATTGAACTCGATGGTTCAATGTTGACGCTTAATTCCTATGAAAATAGGGTCTATCGTGTCATTGATGTTGATGGTAAAAAATTGGTGGCTAAATTTTACCGGCCTAATCGTTGGAGTGATGAGGAAATCCTCGAAGAACACCAATTTTCACAAGAGCTCGCTGACGCAGAAATACCCGTTGTTCCACCGTTAAAGTTAGTTAATGATGAAACCATTATGCGTTGGAACAATTTTCGTTTTAGCCTATTTGATTGTCATGGTGGTCGAGCACCAGAGCTTGATGATGAAGATCATTTGATGTGGCTTGGGCGCTATATGGCTCGTATTCATAATATTGGTGCAATTAAAAAATTCGAACATCGACCGACTATCGACTGCCAATCTTTTGGTTATGATAGCTTAACGTTTTTAAGTGACAGCCCTTACATTCCCGATTCACTGAAACCTGCCTATGAAGCCATTGCCAAACATGTGCTAGATGCATCACAGGAGGTTTTTGATAGGCATCAAAACGTTGAACATATTCGACTTCATTGCGATTGTCACCCCGGCAATATTTTGTGGACAGATGACGGACCCCATATTGTCGATCTGGATGACAGTCGTAACGGACCGGCTATTCAAGACATATGGATGTTGTTAGGTGGCGATGCCGAAACGATGAACCATCGGTTAGATCTAATATTAGAAGGTTATGAAGAGTTTCGTGATTTTGATTCATTGGAACTCGCATTAATTGAACCTTTGCGCTCCCTTAGAATGATTCATTATTCAGCTTGGCTGGCACGTCGTTGGGAAGATCCGAGTTTTCAACATCACTTTCCTTGGTTTGCTGAACAAAAATATTGGGAAGGGCAGATCCTTGGTTTAAAAGAGCAACTCTCGGCAATTAATGAGCCGCCCGTTAAAAAGATAGTTAGTGGAAATTACTAGACACTTTATGGATAAATATGAGTTTACCTCGCTTTTACCAAAAGATTGAACTTTCAATTGATGCATCAGTGAACCTCGATAAGGATGCTTCACACCATCTTTGTAAAGTACTTCGGCTCAAGGTGGAAGATGAGGTTGTATTGTTTAATGGCGATGGTTGCAATTATCTCGCTAGGATTTCATCAACGGGTAAAACCGTCATCGTGGACATTAAAAGCCGTCATTGTGTCGAAACAAAATCCCCCATTCTAATTCATCTTGGTCAATGCATCTCAAAAAATGAACGTATGGACTTCACCATACAAAAATCCGTTGAACTGGGCGTGCATCAAATAACGCCATTGATCAGCGAACGGGTCCAATTTCGTTTTGATGAAAAAAGAAAGCAAAAAAAACTCAATCATTGGCGAAAAATCATCATTTCTGCCTGTGAGCAATCCGGCAGAACTGACATACCTGAACTGAACGAACCTGTACCGATTGAAGAGTGGCTCGATAATGAGCAAACCATGACTCTTTTGTTTGACCCAAATAGCCAGACGCGACTTAAGGATCTGCAAACACTCTCTTCAGTTAGGATTTTGATAGGTCCTGAGGGTGGTTTCAGCGCAGAGGAAATAACAATGGCGAAGCAATCTGTTCACTATAAAGCCATTAGTCTTGGTCCTCGGATATTACGTACTGAAACAGCAGGGCTCGCCATAGTTAGTGTCTTGCAGTCGCGTTTTGGTGATCTTTAAAAATTCTTTTTAGGCTGTTTTGTAACAAATTGGTGCAATTGTTTTCAATTTCGCACAGGTATAGTGCAACAATGTCTTCGGATTTAAGACAACATATAACTATTTTATACTCTACATTTCTAAGTCACTGTTATTCATAGCTATTTGCTAATTCTTATTTGATGGCACAGCTATTGCAATTCTATCTGTATTAGCTTTTCTTGTATTAAAGCATTGTAATTTTAATTGAAACCGCCAACTGGAGAACACATTATGTCTGAACAAAACATGTCTGAAGAAAATTTATTTGATCTGATGAAAGATAAAAAAGTCCGTTACGTCGACTTAAGATTTACTGACACCAAAGGAAAGGAGCAACATGTCACTATTCCTGCAAAGTTAGTCGATTCAGAAATGCTTGCCGAAGGAAAAATGTTTGATGGATCATCCATTGAAGGTTGGAAGGGCATTAATGAATCTGACATGGTATTGATGCCCGATGCGTCAACTGCAGTGATCGACCCCTTCTGTGAAGAAATAACCATGAACCTTCGTTGCGACATTCTTGAACCCACGACAATGGTCGGTTATGAACGTGACCCTCGCTCTGTAGCTCACCGTGCTGAAGAGTATTTAAAATCAACCGGTATTGGTGATACAGCGTATTTTGGACCGGAGCCTGAATTCTTTATTTTTGACGATGTGAAATTTGGCAATGAAATGAAAGGTAGCTTTTATTCTGTTGATTCAGAAGAAGCCGAATGGAACTCCAGTACAAGTTATGAAGCTGGAAACACCGGTCATAGACCTCGGGTTAAAGGCGGCTACTTCCCAGTGCCTCCCGTTGATTCGTCGCAGGATTTACGTTCAGCCATGTGCTCGACGATGGAAGACATGGGACTGGTTATTGAAGCCCATCACCATGAAGTTGCCACCTGTGGTCAGAACGAAATTGCTTGTCAGTTTAATACTCTTGTTAAAAAAGCTGATGAGGTTCAAATCTACAAATACGTGGTCCATAACGTAGCTCACGCTTATGGCAAAACAGCAACCTTTATGCCTAAGCCTCTTGTTGGTGACAACGGAACAGGCATGCACGTTCATATGTCAATTAGCAAAGATGGCGTCAACACCTTTGCTGGCAACAAGTACGGCGGATTGTCTGAAACTGCACTGTTTTACATTGGTGGAATTATTAAGCATGCCCGTGCATTAAACGCCTTTACCAATGCATCGACAAATAGCTACAAGCGCCTTGTACCAGGTTTTGAAGCACCTGTAATGCTTGCATATTCAGCCCGTAACCGCTCTGCATCTATTCGAATTCCACACGTGAATAGCGAAAGAGGTCGCAGAATTGAGTTACGTTTCCCTGATCCAACAGGCAACCCTTACCTGTCTTTTTCAGCCATGTTAATGGCCGGCCTTGACGGTATTGCAAACAAAATTCATCCCGGTGATGCAATGGACAAAGATCTCTATGATCTACCCGCTGAAGAAGCTAAAGGCATTCCAACTGTTTCAAGCTCGTTCGAAATGGCTCTTGATGCACTTGATGCCGATAGAAGCTTTTTGACCGAAGGTGGTGTGTTTACCGATGACATGATTGATGCCTATATTGATCTAAAACGTGACGAGGTTGAACGACTCAATATGTCGACTCATCCGATAGAGTTTGATATGTATTATAGTGTGTGATCCTGGCGGTTTCTGCACTGTATAGCCCGGCGTGATGCCGGGCACCTTTTTAAAAGTATTACTGTCATTGCTCTCTTTGTATTGTGAGTACGGATACTAGTTTGTACAAAACCATTCTCTTTCAAAACTCCTTTTACGTTAACGCTATTTACCTTAAATGAATGTACTTACAAAACAATGAAGGCTAAAGTAGAGGAAGCATGAGTCAATCGAAGAATCGATAGACAGGCTGAATAGGGAAAAGGTACAAACATGAATTCAGTTCTCAAATTATCTATTGTAGTAGCTTTACTCTTTATTCCTCTGTCGGCCAATTCGGGTTTTGCGACCGAAACTACGGATAAAGTAGAAAAGACACAGACTGTAGAGAATAAAAAGGCTGTCAGCACAGGTGATAAAATTTATACCTGGGTTGATAACCGTGGTAACCGCATATATTCAGACGTACCTCGTGAAGGTGCAGAAGAAATGAAAATTCAAAAGGGCACGGATTTTAAGTCTCCCACAGCACTAAAAAGCACTGTGGACCCAATGATAAAGCTTGTCACTAAAGCGAACGTTTATAAAAAGATACAAATAGTTAGTCCTCCAAACGACGCAACAGTTCGTAACAACAACGGCTCTTTTCAAGTTGCGATCAGTACTAACCCAACTTTAAAATCGGGGGATAAGGTTAGACTTGAAATTGATGGCAGCTCTGTTCCTGAGTCAGGATCTACCATTTTCTCACTTAATAATATTAATAGAGGAACACATGTTCTTGTTGCTTCAGTTGTCTCATCGGATGGAAAAGTACTTGTTACCAGTGAAGCGGTCACCATTCATCTGCACAGAAACTCTCGATAAGGCTGTTAATTTATATGCCTTGCACCGTTTTGGTGCAGCACATCATCAAATAAGCTACAATACTAGCTTATGAATAACTCCACATTAAATACTGATTGGCTCTTTGATCAACTTCTGGTTGCAATACTGGTAGTCAATCGCGATCTAACAGTTGCTTGGTGTAACTCTTCGAGTGAAGAGTTATTGCGCCAATCAAAACGACAGCTCATCGGTTCCCATTTAAGCGAAGTACTCATAGATAGTGATTTTTCGGTCAAAGCCATAAGTGGTTCACTTCAATCTGGAAACCCGTACCATCAACGCAATGCCAATATAACCCTCATCAATCAAGAACAAATTATGGCTGACATTTCGGTCAGCAGCCTTGAAATTGATGACGAACGTAAACTACTGGTTGAAATAAGACAGTCTGATTATGATTATAAAATTGGCGTGGACTCCAGTGAATACAGTCAACATATCGCAGCGAGCGCTTTGGTTCGTGGTCTAGGGCATGAAATTAAAAACCCGCTAGGGGGTTTGAGAGGTGCCGCACAATTGCTCGCCATGGAACTTGATGATGCTGAATTAGAAGAATATACCGAGGTCATCATCAAGGAAGCTGATCGCTTAAGCAGCCTGGTTGATAGGATGATGGCTCCTAATAAGGTGGGCAAAAGAGAATTCACAAACATACATGAGGTCATTGAACGAGTACTCAATCTTTTGACCATTGAATCGGGTGATGAACTAAACATTATTCGTGACTATGATCCCAGTTTACCTGAAATCTTTGCCTCAGCGGATCAGTTGCAACAGGCCATGTTAAATATTGCCCAAAATGCCGTTCAGGCAATGGATGGGAGCGGTACTTTGACCATTAAAACACGTGTAGTCAGGCAGATGCTTTTAGGTGAAAAAATATGGCGTCTGGTGATGCGGATTGACATTATGGATGATGGCCCAGGGATACCCAAAAATCTTAAAGATAAACTGTTCATGCCGCTGGTCAGTGGTCGAGCGAATGGCACCGGTCTTGGACTTGGAATAGCACAAAGCTTGATTCAACAGCATGATGGACTGATTGAGTACCTCGACAAAAAACAACAAACAACCTTTGCCATTCATTTGCCGATTACCGAGCAATCTAATCAATTCAGGGGAAATTAGCCTATGAATCAAGAAAAACTACTCATTATTGATGACGATGATTCTATTCGCTGGGTATTGGAAAAAGCCGTAGGTCGTGAAAATATTCAGGCCGTTTCAGTTGAAGGAACCGATGATATTCTAAAACTCATTGAACAACATCAACCCGATGCCGTGATTAGTGACATTAGAATGTCTGGACTCGATGGATTAGCAATATTAGAGCAGCTACAAGAAAATCACCCACGTTTACCGGTGATTATCATGACCGCACATTCTGATCTCGATACCGCTGTTGCAGCTTTTAAAGGCGGCGCCTTTGAATATTTGCCAAAACCTTTTGACATAAAAGAGGCCATAACGGTTATACGGCGCGCCATTAACCAAGGCAAAAAAGACAACAGGCAGACCATTAAAAAAATAACCAAGGTGACAGAGCTCATTGGTGAAGCCCCCGCTATGCAGCAATTGTTTAGGGCTTTAGGACGATTGTCTCGCTCAGAAGCAACAGTGTTGATTAATGGTGAGTCTGGCACAGGTAAAGAGCTCGTAGCCAAAGCGTTGCACCGGTATAGTCAACGCTCTAAACAGCCCTTTATTGCATTGAATATGGCTGCCATTCCTAAGGAGTTGGTCGAAAGCGAACTCTTTGGGCATGAAAAGGGTGCGTTTACAGGGGCGAACAAACAACATAGTGGAAAATTCGAACAGGCGAATGGCGGCACACTTTTTCTTGATGAAATTGGAGATATGCCATTAGAGATTCAAACTCGATTGTTACGTGTTTTAGCCGATGGTGAGTTTTATCGCATAGGAGGCCATCATTCGGTCAAGGTCGACGTTAGGGTGGTCGCAGCTACTCATCAAAATTTAGTCAGCCAAGTTGAAGAAGGGATCTTTAGAGAAGATCTTTATCATCGACTCAACGTTATTAAGCTACAACTGCCTAGACTCGCTGATAGGATTGTTGATTTACCCATTCTTGCAGAACATTTTCTACAGGAAGCGGCGAAAGAACTGGGCGTTTCAAGAAAAATACTTATGCCAGACACCATTGAATTTATGTCAAATTTAGATTGGCCGGGCAATATTCGACAACTTGAAAATGTCTGCCGTTGGTTGACGGTTATGGCTAGTGGCAACGAGATTCATCGGCTCGACTTACCCGATGATCTACAAACGCGCACCAATAAAACGCCGAGCAGTGACTGGCAACAGCTTTTCAGACAATGGATAAGGGTAAAGCTGCATGAAGGCGAAACGGATATTGCTCAGGATGCGCAAACCTGTGTTGATAAAATACTGATTGATGAAGCATTACTAGCAACTCACGGACACAAACAAAAAGCCGCCAAGCAGTTAGGTTGGGGCCGTAATACATTGTCTAGAAAACAAAGTGAGCACTTACATCAAAAAAGAAAGAGTAAACATTAATGTTGCACATTGCACTCTTTGAACCCGAAATTCCACCCAATACAGGGAACATCATTCGACTTGCTGCGAATACAGGGATTCAGCTGCATTTAATTAAACCTCTTGGCTTTGAATTAGACGATAAACGACTACAACGTGCCGGTCTTGATTATCATGAATTCGCAAACTTAAAGCTTTATGATAGTTTTGAGGATCTGCTGAGCGAACATTCTACTAAGCGGATTTTTGCGATAACTTCTAAGGGGACAAAACATTATCATCAGGTCGAGTATCAGGATGAGGATATGTTTTTGTTTGGACCCGAAACACGTGGCTTGCCTCAAAGTATTAGAGATGGGTTAGGTGAAGATCTTTGTTTAAGATTACCCATGTTAAAAAATAGTCGCTCACTGAATTTATCGAATGCCGTTTCAATAATCGTTTATGAAGCTTGGCGACAAATTGGATTTTTGGGTGCTGACTTATAAAGGCTTCTTTATAAAGAAAAGAATAGAGAGCCCTAGTCTTCGAATTTTATATCACGAGTTAGTAGTTGATGTGCCGCAACTTGAGGACTGACATTTTCATAAAGGATGCTGTAGATTGCATCACATATTGGTACTTCGACAGATTTTTCAATGGCTAAATTATGGACTTCACGCGCATTTCGAACCGCTTCAACAACCTGCCCAATTTCAGCTTCAGCCTGCTTTAGATCTTGGCCCTTGCCAATGGCGATACCAAAACGACGGTTTCTAGACTGATTGTCTGTACAGGTTAATACCAGATCACCCAAACCAGCCATGCCCCTAAAGGTTTTTTCTTGTCCACCCATTGCCACGCCAAGGCGTGTAAGCTCAACTAATCCTCGAGTGATTAGCGCGGTCCTAGCATTAGCACCAAAACCCATACCATCGGCCATTCCGGCTCCGACTGCAATAACATTTTTTACAGCGCCACCCAGTTGAACCCCAATTAAATCATCGCTGCCATAAACCCTAAAGCGATCATTTTTCATGCGAGCCACCAGATCATTAAAGAACTGTTGATCATGTGAAGCGATGGTCGTTGCTGTTGGCAGATTATTGGCTACTTCTTTGGCGAAATTGGGACCCGACAAAACAGCCAGAGAAATATCGTCACCCATGATTTCAGTTGCAACATTGATGAGCAGATTACCCGTGTCAGGGTCGAGACCTTTGCAGGCAGAAATGATGCGGGTATGTTGATGACAAAAAGGTTTGATCTGCGTCAGCAGAGGCCTAAATGCGTGACTCGGCACGACGATTAGAATATCGAGCACACCTTCAAGAACTTCTTCTAGGTCAGTATAGACACTTAAATTTTCAGGAAATTGTATTCCTGGAAGGTATTTATTATTGGCAGAGTCTTGTTGCATTTGAGCAACATGATTGGAATCACGAGCCCAAAGTCTAGTTTCATTACCATTTCTAGCAAGAAGAATAGCAAGAGCTGTACCCCAGGACCCGGCCCCGAATACAGCTATTGGCGTAGATTTATTAGCGTCGCTCATTAATTTTAAAGCTTATCCTTGAACTACTGTTAATTAGTAGTCCAATGATAGCATTAATGAGTGTTTTGCGACTCTGGGTTTGAATCTGGGCTAGATTCAGCGCCTTCTTCTGCTAAAGTTTCTCGTCGCTCTTCTTGAGCTTGGTACAGCTGCTCAAAATTAATGTGGGCTAGTAACAACTGAGGGAAACCACCGTTAATGATGAGATCTGAAATTGTCTGACGTGCATATGGGAATAAAATTGACGGACAAAAACTACCCAAAGTATGGCGTTTCGCTGCATCTTCCATGTTTTGAACAAGGAAAACACCACATTGCTTTACTTCAGCAAGAAATAATACGGTGTCTTCATCTTTTGCAGTGACCGTGACGTTAAGAACAACTTCGTAGGAATCGTCCTTTACGTGTCGGTTTATAGTGTTGAGTTCAAGGTTTATGTTTGGCTTGTAACTACCTTCATAGGCAAAAGACTCAGGAGCTCCAGGAGCTTCAAATGATAAATCTTTGATATAAATTTTTTGCATTGAAAACGCAACTTCGTTTGCATTTCCATTGGCGTTTTCGTCAATTGTATTCTCAGTCATAATAATCTCTTCTTGGTTTTATTAATTTTTGTTTATTAGTTCGATGTATTGTTAGTTAGATTGCGATGAAGCTTGTTGATTTGGGTCAAGTTTATTGGACTCTAGCATATCATCTAAAAGCCCTTTGTGCTCCAAAGCGTAAAGCTCATTACATCCACCGATAGCCTGTTCATTAATAATGATTTGGGGAACCGTATAACCACCGGTTATTTCGATCATTACTTTTCGCTTTTCAAAGGAAAAATCGATAGCAATTTCTTCGTAATTGACACCTTTGCTGTCGAGCAAATCTTTCGCACGATAACAAAATCCACAGGTTTGTTTTGTATAGATAATAACGCTATTCATTATTTAACTTATTCTTAAATTTAATTCTTTACACTAATGTTTTAAACTAGTTATGGCTTGCTCAAAGGCAAGTTATCATTAGTCCAACTTAGTATTCCACCATGCATCCTTGAAATTTCTTGGATGCCCAATTTTCGCATTTGCTGAGCCGCACCTGAAGAATGTAGCCCGCTTGCGTCAACGAGAATAATGGGGCGTTGTTGGTATTTTTCAAGCTCTTTAAGTGAATCTTTAATATTAGCGACTGGAATATTAATGGAACCCAGTAGATGGCCCTTGCTAAAATCGGCCTTCGGTCTTATGTCTACTATGACTGCTTTGTCACGATTCATCATGGTAGTAACCTGTTGCGTTCCTATTGCTTTACTCGCTGTACTGTTAAAGCTAACCATTAACAATGTCACTAAAGCAAACCATGCTCCGGCTAACATCCAATTGTTGGTTACAAATTCTACTATTTGATCCATTGATTCTTTCTCACTTGCTATAGGTCATACAAGATAGTCTTGTTGATTGGCACGTTTATTTTTAACTGTGCAGAAAACGCGCAATTATACACACCTGAAGGGTAAACAGAAAAGGTTATTGTCGCTTAATCCCAATGTTTCACCAGTAAAAGCAACTAATTGACTAAAATAGGCAAGTTTTAATCTATGGGACTTTGAACGGCCCGGCCACCGCGATTTAAAACATGCGTATAAATTTCTGTCGTTCGTATATCGGTATGACCTAATAGCTCTTGAATGGTTCGCAGATCGTAACCGCTTTCTAAAAGGCGAGTAGCAAAACTATGTCTAAAAGTGTGGCTGCTAGCCTGCTTGAGGATTGCTGATTTTTTTATTGCAAAACGTATGCTTTTTTGAAGAATTGACTCATGAACATGGTGCCGCCGGAGTTTATTAGATGTTGGATCTAACGCAGGTTTTACCGCAGGAAATAAGTAGGCCCAATGCAATGAATGAGCCGCGGATGGGTACTTTCTATTTAAAGCATTCGGTAACCACGCCTCAGCACAACCTAATTCAGTATCGTATTGATGTAAGGCTCGAACATTCTTAATTTGAGACTTTAGATCTTCTGTGAGGGTGATTGGTAGTAACGTATGGCGATCTTTGTTTCCTTTGCCTCCACGAATAAGGATTTCGTTGAGACCAAAGTCGATATCTTTAACTCTTAGTCGACAACATTCCATAAGACGTAACCCTGCTCCGTACATGATTTTAGACATTAACTGATGTGTAGAATTTTTAATAATACTAATAACAAATAAAGCTTCGTCATGTGTAAAAACAACTGGTGGTTTTTTACGAAACTTCGGGCGTTTGAAGTTTAATTTACCCAAATCTTTCTCGAGAAAACGATGATATAAAAACACTAAAGCATTTAGTGCAATGGCCTGAGTATGAGGAGAAACTTTTCTACTAATTGCGAGATAGCTTAGATAATCATCTACATCAACAGCACCCATTTGAGAAGGATGCTTACGATTATGAAAGCGAATGTAATTTAAAATCCAATAAAGGTATGTTTTTTCAGTGCTATAAGACAAATGTTTAATTCGCATACAATGCCGGAGTTGATCGACAAGACGAATAGGATTGTCACTGATTGGTAGCGGTATATCGTCCATGATTCAATAGTTCGGGTTTATCAATATGAACCATTAAAGTAAACGATTACCCATTCAACAGATATAGGGCGAATCAGCTTTAGTACTGAGCAATTGCTGTAGATGTGCGTACGAAAGAAACCAAGTCCCCTGACAGTAATGCATTCCAAAGACTAAAGACAAAATACGTCGCACTATAAATACATGGCACAAGCTCTAGTTCTACAATCATTGATTTCATAGACAAGCCCTATGTCTTTGAATAGAATGTAGAAAAGGAAGAGTTATACCGACACCCAAAGGAATATACATGTCAAATGCTAGCAACCCACAAATATTAACCATTCGCCGTAGAATCAGCTGTTAGGGTCTTTCCAAATATGAACTACGATGAACAATTTAGAGAGTGGCAAGATTGGCCGGAATGTAAAGCATCAGTAAGTGAATTCAGTGAAGATCTGGAAATTGTCCATTTTTACCGAGAGAAA
>JAUUZN010000097.1 GCA_030589945.1 Gammaproteobacteria bacterium
AGCATGTCATCGATGATTCTAAAGCCATATATCATTGCCGCGGTACAGACTTGCAAACCTGTGGCACCAAGGCTTATAAATTCAGCCGCATCGCGCCAAGTCTCAATACCGCCAATTGCTGAGATTTGCTTACCCTGTGTTTCAGGATTCCTAGCTATTTCAGCCACCATGTTCAAAGCTATGGGTTTAACTGCACTGCCACAATAACCTCCATGACTTCCCTTACCATCAACCGTTGGCGTTGGCGCCATCTGGTCAAGATCAACAGAAACAATTGAATTGACAGTATTAATTAATGAAACTGCGTCCGCACCACCTTGAAAAGCAGCCTCCGCAGACCAGAGAATATTGGTGATATTAGGTGTTAATTTTGTAAACACCGGAATGTCCACCACATCCTTTACCCATCGAGTTACTTTCTCTACCATCTCAGGTACCTGACCAATGGCCGATCCCATGCCCCGTTCACACATTCCATGTGGGCAGCCTAAATTAAGTTCGATTCCATGTACGCCAGAGTCAGCAATCTTGATGGCCAAGTCTTTCCATGTTTGTTCGTCAATGACCGCCATCATAGAACCGATGATGATTCTATCGGGCCACTCTTGCCGGACCTTTCGAATCTCATCAAGGTTTGTTTGTAGAGGGCGATCAGAGATTAACTCGATATTATTAATGCCGAGGATATGTTGATTACCATTTTTATGGACACCGTAGCGACTCGACACATTAACTACAGGAGGATCAATGCCAAGGGTTTTCCAAACAACTCCCCCCCAACCTGCTTCAAAAGCACGAACAACATTAATGTATTTATCTGTTGGTGGAGCCGACGCTAACCAAAAAGGGTTAATGCTTTCAATGCCAGCGATGGTACATTTTAAATTTGCCACCTAGACACCTCCCTTGTTTTGAGAATGCTGAACAGTCTGAGATTGCTCAGCTGACAAATATCGATCGATCGCATGAGCGGCCTGTTTGCCATCTTCAACTGACTGTACTGTCAAATCTTCATCTGAATTAATACAGTCACCACCCGCAAAAACGCCACGAATTGAGGTTGAATAATCATCAACCATAATTTTTCCATCTAGAATTTTAATGGAATGCTCTTCTGCTAACAAATTATCACTAAATAGACTAGTATCGAGTTTTTGACCGATTGCTTTAAGTATCATGTCGGTCGAAAAGGTTACTTTTTCACCGGTTTCATTCAATTTCCCATCGATGTTCTCTATTAAATTAAATTCTATTGAAGTACCCGTTTCATTATTGCTGATTTTTGAAGGTGATGCACAAAGTTGCAACCTAACATCATTCTTACGAGCGAGCTCTATTTCAAAATCTGTCGCACTCATCGCATCTTCATCTCGTCGATACACCAGACTCACGTTATCAGCACCGAGACGTTTCGCTTGAATTGCAGCATCAATGGCCGTATTACCAGCACCAATCACAACGACATCATTACCCACAGTCATGTTTGACTTATCTTCGGTTTGGCGCAATTTCTCTATAAATTGAATGGCATCCTCAACTGGCTCTTGATCTTCATTATCAAGTCCTAAAGAATTGGTGTTTTGTAAGCCGACACTCAGAAAGACTGCATCATAGTTTTTTATAAGCTCATCCATCAGAATGTTTTTTCCAAGAGTTTGTCCGTACTCGATACTGATACCACCGATATCCAGTAAAAACGAAACTTCCCTTTGCGCGAAATCATCAGCCATTTTATATGCCGCAAGTCCATATTCATTCAAGCCGCCCAATTTTTGTTTAGCTTCAAAAATAGTCACCTCATGCCCCAACATCGAAAGTCGGTGTGCGCATGATAAGCCCGCGGGTCCACCACCAATGATTGAGATTGACTTTCCAGTTAATGGATTGCGTCCAAAGGGATGGGAGTTACTGTGTTCTAAAAGGTGGTCAACTGAAAATCGCTGCAACGCACCTATCTCAACCGGCTGTTCGTGTGAAACATTCAAAACACAAGCTTGTTCACATAACACTTCAGTAGGGCAAGCTCGAGCACAGGTGCCGCCCATTATATTTTCAGAAAGTATTGTTTCGGCAGAACCGTTAATGTTATCCGCTCTAATTTGATGAATAAAGGTCGGGATATCAATCGATGTTGGACAGGCCTGGATGCAGGGTGCGTCATAACAATATATACAGCGGTCAGCTTCAGCCTTTGCACGTAGAGCATCATATGGATGATGAAGATCGCTAAAATTACAATTTAAAGCTTCCTTGGTTAACTTCCCGGCTGCTTTGTGATAATTAAGTTCAAGGGGCATTATTGATTCCTTACTAACCAATACCTAGTCTAAGAAGGTACAGAATTCATATTATTATATTCTTGAAGTATTAACAGTATTCAATCTTGACCATTTAGTCAAGAACTAGTGAAATATCCTCGACAATCGATCAGGTTATGTAACTTATAAGATCAGTGACATCAAATATAAAATTAGTTTGAAAACTGACCTTATATACCGTTTGAATCCATTTAATTAAGAAGGATGCTGTTTTCGATTTGAATGTTTCCAATAGGTATGATGTGTGACGATAGTTCTATTCCCTGTGCATTATAAATTACTGATTTCAGCTTCAATCCCTGAGCATTATTATCAAGATAAAACATGCCAAAATTATGAACGCTATGGGCTTCCCCAATCCTGTGAACGTTTGGCTTTCCTGGATAAACAGATGATGTTAAACCACTGGAAGTTGTGTCATAGAGTTCCCAACCATTTACTGTCATTGCTGAGGTTTCTGCACGGTGTACATCTCCACTTATAAAGACAGCCTTGTTAGGACTATAACGATTCAACAGGTCTAACATTCTATAACGTTCGTGAGGAAAGTTCGCCCACAGTTCCCAAGCCGTATATTCAGAAATAAACTGTATGCTCGAGACGATAATATTTAAATCAACAGGCTTAGCCAATATTGTCTCTAGCCAATTCCACTGCGTTTCACCTAATAAAGTTTTACTTTCGTCTAGATGTGGGATGTAGGGCCCTAATTGAAATCGCTCTCGGGTTTTTGCTGATAATTTATTCAATGCTAAATCATCACGATACCAGCGAGTATCCAGCATAATGATGCGAACGGTTTTGTCACCTACGCTTATTTCTCGACTATGTTGAATGCCATCTTCTTTTTCAATATTTTGCAGTTCAGAATAACCAAAAAAATCTACAAAATATTTTTTTGCCATTTGTTTTTGTTTGAAATGTTTACCACCATCATTGAGACCATAGTCATGGTCATCCCAAGTAGCTATAACATCGGTCTGTTTCACTAAAGCTTGAAAACCGCCATTATTACTCAGAGAGGCATAACTTTGTTCAAATTTTTCTGGCAGTTCACTATCGATGTAAACATTATCTCCAGCCAGTATTAATAAGTTTGGTTTTTTCTCAGCAATTACCCGCCAAATATCTTCTGATGAATTGTTCTGGTCATAGCAAGAGCCAAAGGCAATTTGCACTGAATCAGCATAGAGTGGTGAATAATTGTGCATTGTTAATAGCACTAAAAAGTATTTTATTAGTTGTGGCATTAATGTTAACTCTTCAAAAGTAGTTTTAGATTATGTAAAAAAAAACCGGAGAACAAGTCTCCGGTTTGATTTTTTACCTTTGAGTATGTACTCAGCAAATATTAATATTCGTATTTGAATCCGAACTGAACTTGCCAAACAGACTGGCTTAATACTTCCAAGTTCTTAATACTATCTGCATTGTTAAGTCGCAAGTACTCATACTGACCATTGTTAATGACAGCGGATACTACATCGCGCTCGAACTCGTAACGAGTACGCTCGATACGACCCCAGTCATCACTAAGTAGATTGCCGAAATTTTCAATATCTAAGAAAATTCGGAAACGATGGTCTTGATTAAACGCCGGCAGCTCTTGTTGGATTCGCACATTAAAGATGGTCGTCCAAGCTGAGTTATCACCATTACGTGGAGCAATACTACCTGCGTATTGAGCCAACTCTGAGCTATTGATGTAGTCAAAGAATGCCTGTTGTGCCGCTGCGTCGCCACCGAAAGAGGCTGGTGAGAACAATGGATCATTAGGACCAGATGGAACGTAAAGCAGGTGACCTGCATCATCGTTACGACTTTCACGAGCACAGCGACCACCACCTATGTCTAGCACACAGTTATTGTTCTCACTGAACGTGTAGCTGTATGGCTGACCTGAGCGACGAGTTCCAAACAATGACACCTTAGTTTCGTAACCATCAATAAATTCTTTTCTCCAGTTGAAACGCACTTTGAACAGGTGCTCAACTTGATAGTTAGAAGTACCTTCACGAGGCATTTGGCGATCATACGCAGCAAAGTCTGAATAGTTAGACGTAGCTGTAGATGATGTACCATAACCAATATCTTTAACATCAGAGTTGGTATAACTCATGAATAGGTCGAAATTACCAACCGAGGTTTCCCAATCTTTAGATGCTGAGAAAGCAAACAATGTGCTACTACCGCCATCGTATGAACCAACAACAAGTGCTTCAGGATCACGATCTCCGGTAGTCAGTACATTGCCACAGTCATATACACCACGACCGTCTGGTGCCGTAGCTACTGGGTTTTCACAGCGTTGATCATACCAATAAGTGGCATTCTCAAGTTTGTTGTAGAGGAAGTCAGCAGATAGTAACCACTCTTCACCAAGGACTCCAAGATCCATTTCGTGAGCAACTCCAAGACTAAACTTGGTGGTCACTGGAATTTCGAAACCTGGGCTAAGTGCGTTTACCGAGCCATCTGGTGCTTCGTTCGCTAATGAGTCAAGCACACCTTGTGGGATGTACTGACCCGTAGCTGGATCAGGTGTAGTTGGCACCAATACTGTTCCGAATGCATTAGAGCTATCTGAAATCACACCATCATTAGAATAGCTATTTGATAGCCAAACACCAGGTGATCCCCCTGAGAATTTACCAACTCCACCACGTACCGTAGTGACATCTGATACAGTCCACTTGAACGATAATCTTGGTAGTAGAACATCCAAGCCATCGATATCCGTGGTATTGGTAAATCCATAACGGTCGATAAAGTTCTGATTCTCGCGAATCTCACCGTTAGACTCATACCAGTCGTAACGAATACCGTAATCTATAACAAGATCGGCATTCACGTTCCAGCTATCCTGTGCATATAAAGAGTTGTACGTATAACCCCAAATCGCCCGTAGATCATTTTCATTATTAGTGATTGCATTGTTGTACAACAAACCAGAAGCCGTAGCATTTTGCAAATCAGCAATACTGTCAAAGACGTAAGAGCCTTCCGAGTTTTGTGCAAACAGGTTATCAACATCGACGTCTTCACGCTCGTAACCCACTTTAAGTATGTGGTCACCAACAACATAATCGGCTACCAATTTAATTGTGAAAAACTCCTGATCAAGTTGGTTACCATGACGGTAACGGTCCGGACCAAAAACAAGGTAGTTTTCGTCACCATCTACTTCTCGTAAGAATACAGCCATCGAAGGAAATTCCGCGCCGTTCAACGAGTTTTGACCTGTAGCTTGCGTAGTATTTGCAATCTTAAAGTTTGTCGAAAAGTCGGGAGTCCAATCAGAAAATACGTGAGCGATAATGGTCTCAACCTTTTCAGAACGGTCATACCAAGCTGACGAGGCACCCAGTCTATTATCCGACGCAAGGAAGTTGTTACCATTTTGTTCTCGAATAGTATTGCCTTCGGTGTTCAGATAGGTGAATTTCGCACGGTGATTGTTGTTTATGTTCCAGTCTATGTTTGCAAGAAATTTTTCATCTTTAGCGGGATCCTTAGTGAAGTCCCCAATATCGAAACCCCATACATCAGAAACAATTTGACCCACCGTTGCAACATCATCAGCTGTGATGTCATCTCGTATATTCAGAGCACCAGAACCTACTGGTCCACTATTAAGTGGTGCAATTTCTTCATACTTATCGTAAGCGACGAAGAAAAACAGCTTGTCTTCAATGATTGGACCACCCAGCGTGGCGACTAATGTTTCTTCTTCAAAAATGAAGTCAAATTCGTCGTCTCCACTTTTATCACCTATCAATGAATCATTAGTGATGTAGTAACCCACTGAACCTTTATATTCATTGGTACCAGATTTGGTAACAGCGTTGATGGTACCGCCAGTGAAACCGTTGTATTCAACATCGAAAGGCGCTGTATGAATCGAAAGCGATTCGATTGCATCATAAGAGATAGGAGAGCGCTGTGTTGGGTAACCGTTTGCGTTTAGACCAAAACGGTCATTCAAAGCAACACCGTCAATTGTCAGTGAGTTAAAGCGGTTGTTCGCACCAGCTATCGTTAACTCTTTCGCACCGCCACTTTGGAGATTTACTGAAGCGAATGGATTAAGCTTAGCCGCGTCAGTGATATCACGGTCAATCGAAGATACTTCCTCAAGTGCCTGTAGTCCAAGACTGGTGCTCAATCCTTCATTAGAAAAGCTTCTCAATCCTTGACGACTACCGGTTATAGTCAGTACATTTGACGAATCCTGCGTATCGACTACAACTGGCAGAGAAAAAACCTGATCGAGAGACAGATAAACGTCATCGATTTCAACTGTCTGAAATCCGTCGCCGCTAATTGTAATCGAGTAAGGACCACCTACACGAAGACTTCGTGCAGAAAATGCACCATTCGCGTTTGTTGTTGTTGTCGATACAGTACCCGATGGTGTGTGTGTGATAGTTACCGTTGCCGCAGGAAAGCTAGTTCCTGTTTCTGTGGCCACGTTACCCCGTATTGAAGAGGTAACAGTGTTTGCGATTGCTACCGTAGACAGTCCTGCTGCCAGTATGACTGCAACTGCAATTTTACTCAGTTTGGTGTTCATTATTTTCCCCTGAATCCAATAAAATGGTTAGCTGTTTATCAAAAATGTTTGGTTTTTTGTCGGAAGGTCCGAGTTTATAAAAGCTTTATTTTTGTTGATTTTTTTTGATCTATTTTATGCTGACCTTTTGGTCAAGAGAACTATAACCGATATGTAAGAACATGTCTAACTCTTGTCTCTGTATAACCTTGGTTATTTACCGTACGACATATTTCAAATAAACGACATGTTGTTAAAACTGAACGGTAAATAAGCGCATTTTTTTCAGATAGATGCTGGAGTTGAGGCTGCAGAAAAGCCGACCTTTGAGTCAACTTTTGTGTATAGTCCCATTGCTCGGTATATTTAGTTGTAAAAAAATAGATGCAAAACAAAATCAAAGGAAGAACATTTAGTCATGATGCGCATAAGGTTATTTGCTAAACAACTCAGACCATTTTTAACGTTCACTTCTTTCGCAGTTGCTACCGTATTAACTTTAGACATTTATGCTTCTACAACTCACAAAGATACTCTTATCATTGGATTTGGATCTTGCGCGAATCAAAATTATGAACAGCCAATATGGTCTAGTATTAATAATCACAATCCCGATCTCTTTATATTGATGGGTGATGCTATATATCCCAATAACAAAAACCAAAAAGGATTTGAGCAGGCGTACGCAAAACTAGCTGCAATACCAGGTTTTGCAGAACTACGAAACACGACTCCGGTGATCGGCACTTGGGATGATCATGATTATGGTGGTTCTAATAGTGGAGAGTCCTTTTTAGGAAAACAGGGTTCTAAGAAAGAATTTATCAAGTTCTTTAACTATGCTGAAGTCAATGCTCTAAAGAAACTTGACCAGGGGATCTACCATACCCGATGGATTGATTTTAACGATAAAAAGATTCAAATAATTCTTCTCGACACTCGTTGGTATAGAAGCCCACTTGTTTATACCTACCTGTCTGAGCCTCAACGAAAAGCATTAAACTTAGGGCCAATAGAGCCCAATAGAGATAAGACTTCCACCATACTTGGAGCTGCTCAGTGGTCGTGGTTAGAATCCGAGTTGCAAAAACCTGCTGACTTAAAAATTATTGTTTCTAGTATACAGGTCATTGCCGAATTTACAGGATGGGAAGCATGGGCAAACTATCCTCACGAGAGAACAAAACTATTAAAAATGTTCGATCAATACGTCGACACTGATATTATCATTCTAAGTGGTGAAATCCACAGGGCTGAGATATCAAGGCAGCTCTACACAACTAAATCTTACTTAGATATAACCAGCAGCGGTCTTGCCGTACGCACCTACCCTTCTGCACTCAATAAACACCGAGAAGGTCAAACCCTTGAAACATTAAACTATGGCATGCTGTATATTGAAGATACGGGGTTCAATAATAAAAATCTCCTAAATGTTAAAGCGTCAGTCTTTGATGTCAATGGGATCGAACAACTTTCAGCAAAATTAAAGGAACAATAGATGCAAAAAATACAAATCTTAGCTTCATTCCTAATAATAATCTCCTGTGCCAACATTCTCGCACTAGGGCAAACAGGGCATCGTGTAACTGGTGAAATTGCACAAAAGTATCTAACACCAGAAGCCCAAAAAGCTGTTCAAGAGCTATTGGGCAGACAATCACTCGCTGAAATAACAACTTATGTGGATGAAAAAAGAGCGCTTAAAGATAATGAATTCTGGGCAAAGACATCTGTACCTTACCATTGGGTGACCGTCCCTGATGGAACTCAATATGAAGATGTTGGCCCACCTAAAGAGGGTGATGCTGCTTATGCTCTTAAAAAATATACCGCTGTATTAAATGATCAGAAGTCATCGAAAGAAGAGCGAGCACTAGCATTAAAATTTATTGTTCACATCATTGGCGATCTACATCAGCCTTTGCATGTTGGCACAGGATTAGATCGTGGTGGCAACAATCTGAAAGTTAAATTTATGGGTAGAAACTCTAACCTTCACAGTGTCTGGGATTCAGGGATGATGAAACAACGCAATCTCAGTTACACCGAATGGACGGACTGGCTGAATAAACATATTACCGAGGAAGATATTAAAAACTGGAGCACCACTGACCACCTTGTGTGGATCAAAGAAAGTTATGACATTCGACAAAGTATTTACCCTAAAGATACCAATCTCAGCTATGCCTATCTAGAGAAACATTTACCCACTTTAAAAATGCGCATCCAACAGGCTGGGATCCGAATAGCAGCTTATTTAAATGAGCAGTTTTCCAAATAACTAATTAAGGTCCATAAACAATGCGAAGACTGTTTCTTTTAACAATGTTATTAACAATTTCTGTACTGGGTGCCTGCACAAGTTTTGCTAAGTCAGTGATTATCAATGATGTAAAGGATCTAAAGGCACTTTCAGAAAAAGTAGCATTAGACAAACCCATAGTAGGTTCGACACTCATCATATTTGATATCGATGACACCTTATTGGAAGCTGTTAGTTTTGTAGGCAGTGGCAAATGGTATACCTGGCAACGAGGTAGACCCACCTTTGATAAAAATGGCAATCCTGTTTCTATTAATGACAAAGATAAATTTAACTGTATTTTTGGCACATTAGGCACCCTGTTCGAGTTGGGTACAACCCAACTGACCCAAGATGATGCTGCAGATATTTTCAACAGCTTCGATGAATATGATCGAATGATCCTCACAGCCCGAACCTATGGTTTTAGAAGCGCAACTGAGCGAGAACTAAAAAAGCACAATCTTAACCTCGAGTCTGAACATCTAATGGCAAAAGGAACTGGCCTTGAATTTGCACTAAATCCTAAGCTGGCAAGTCGAAAAATTACTTATAAAAATGGCATTGTCATGTCCACAGGAAACAATAAAGGTCAGGTGCTAATAGAAATTTTGAATCGCGTCAATAAAAGTTATGAGCATATTTACTTTATCGATGATAGTCGTAAAAACATAGATAATATGGAAAAGGCTTGGAAGGACAGTAAAACTAAGGTCACCCTGTTCCACTATACCAAAGTTGATAAAACCGTTAGCCAAGAAGAGGTTGCTCAATCCATTGCATCAAAAATTGCCTTCGATAATTTCCTTGCAGCCACCTATCCAGATACAGCAACAGCTTTTACCAACGGACAATGTAACTAATGCATAATTTTCGTCTTGAACTACCGTTAATGTTACTTATTAATCCGCTAGTAAAGACTTTTAGCCGAAAGACATTAGTGGCTCTGCAACTCATTGTGTTTATGAGTGCACTACCCTCAAAAGCTGCAGAGCAAGTCGACATGATTGTCTTTGGCGAATATCTGGTAACGATGAATGAAGAGCAACGAATCATTGAAAATGGTGCCGTGGCGGTCAAAAATGGTGACATTATCGCCATCGGAAAAGCCGCTAAAATCAACAACCTTTACTCCGCTAACAAAATCATAAAGGGCGAGAAACGGATACTGATGCCCGGTCTCATTAATGGCCATACCCATACAGCAATGACACTGTTTCGAGGAATGGCTGATGATCTTCAATTAATGCCCTGGCTCAATAATTATATCTTTCCCATGGAAGGAAAGTTTGTAAATGCTGAATTTATAAGAATTGGTACAGAGCTCGCCTGTTGGGAAATGATTAGAGGCGGAACAACGACCTTTGTGGACATGTATTTTTATCCAGAAGTCATATCACAAGCGACCATAGATTGTGGCTTAAGAGGTATCATTGGCTCACCCTCAATTGA
>JAUUZN010000197.1 GCA_030589945.1 Gammaproteobacteria bacterium
ATTGAATGTTTCAGCAGTTGATGGACTGTTGGTGTAGCCAGTTTCTAAATCCCAGCTGCCTTCTGTCCACTCATAAGATTCTGAAACACTCACTTCTTTTGCTAAATCCATGCCTTTTAGACCGGGGAATTGTTTCGCCAGCTCTAATGCCTTCTGCTCATCAATCTGGTCGTTATCGTCGGCAACCATGATACAACCGTTCTGTGCACCCTTATCACGTAAGATGCGAGTCAGCTTTCGAGTATCGATTTCTGCGATTCCACATACCTGATTATTCTCGAGGTATTGGCCCAGACTCATTTCATTTCGCCAGCTTGATGCTAAGACGGGTAAATCTCTAATGATTAAACCCGTAGCAAATATTTTTCTCGATTCCTGATCTTCCTCAGTGATGCCGGTATTACCAATATGGGGATAGGTCAGAGTAATCATCTGTTGTGCATATGAGGGATCCGATAAAATTTCTTGGTAGCCGGTCATCGCCGTATTGAAAACGACTTCGCCTACGGAGTGGTTTGTAGAACCTATCGAAATACCATAGAAAAGATTACCATCTTCAAGAGCTAACAGAGCACGTCGGGACAAGACAACCTCCAATCAAGATATAGAAAAAGCGGAGAGAACATAGGTGTCAGTACCTAGTTCAATTCCGCTTTAGAAAGTATTTTAAACTGCGCGCTATTTTACGCTAACTGCTGTAAAAATGTCCATCTTGATTGGTGAAAATTTGACTTATATTGGACGATTATTCTCTCAATGATTAAAGAAAAACCAACCATTCATGAATAGATGGTCCTTCTTTGTGCGAGATGTCTCACAAATGCGTGAGACATTCGCCCTATTTTAGGCTGTTATCACTGACAAATTCTTAACTATGCGACCTATCTATTTGTTTTAGTTGATATTTTTAAAATATTACTCGAATGGACAATATCTATATGCATTAATCATATTGTAGAACTATCAAATTCATTTATTCTTATGCCGTTCTCATGGAGTTGGGGCAATAGGGAAATCAGCATGGAGCATTAGATTTCAGGATGAAATCATTGGCATGGATGTCTAACGGAAAATATGAAAGTATATAGGGCGATTGTCTAATAGGGAACCGCCCTTTTTCATGTCTGTTAAATAAGTAATCTCATACCTGCACAAAACATACACCCTGCTTTTCACAACTGTCAAAATCACGACTTCTGCAACCGCGTAATTGAAATCTTAATAACCAAGTACCATAATTAGGTATATATTGGTATATCGTTAAAAACACAAGTTCGAATTTGTGCGATATCTCTTACATTTGCGTAAGATAAAGTTTAATCATATACAGGTCAATTTCCCTAATATTTTCACAGTATTTTAATATCTAATTGATTTCAATAGGTATTTTTCAAATGAGTAAAGTCTCAAAAAAATAAGTATCTAAAACTGTGTTGTGGTCAAGAGAACAGGGAGTACTATGAGTGTGTGCAAGGGAATGCACGATTTATTACAAGGATGGTAATAAGCAAAGGAAGCATCGTTTGGGTTTAGAACGTCAACATCTAAACCAAGACTCTGGATCAAGGATGTGAAGGATAGCTACCTGCATCAAGGAAGAAGCGCTGACAGGATGTCAACATTGTTTTTCCTAAACTAAAAAGGGCGGTTAATACCGCCCTTTTTTTTGTTGGTTCTTTTTAACCTACGGCTAAATATTTCCTAAGATGACATATTATCAAAAAATCGCTTAACGCCATCAAACCAATTGGATGCCTGTGGAGAATGCTTATTGGTGCCTTCAAGTGATTTTGAGAGTTGTTCAATTAATGTTTTTTGCTCATTTGATAATTTAATAGGAGTCTCTACAACAACCTTACACATCAAATCGCCAGCCACTCCGCCGCGCATAGGCTTGACACCTTTACCTCTTAAACGAAACATTCTTCCTGTTTGGGTTTCAGATGGAATATGTAATTTAACGCGACCATTGAGTGTAGGAATTTCTAAATCACCACCCAGTGCTGCAACATGGAACGCAATTGGAACCTCACAGTAGAGGTTTTCTCCATCACGCTGAAATATTTCATGCTCGCTTACGTGTATCTGCACATACAGATCGCCGGATATAGCACCTGGTCCGCCGGCTTCACCTTCGCCAGTGAGTCTTATGCGGTCACCCGTATCAACTCCAGCTGGCACCTTAACCGACAAGGTTTTTACTTTCTTAGTGCGGCCCTGACCTGAACAGGCTGTACAAGGATCTTTAATCATTTTTCCTTGACCGTGACATGCAGGGCAAGTTTGTTGTACTGAAAAGAAACCCTGCTGCATACGTACCTGACCCGCGCCACCACAGGTAGTACAATTAACAGGAGACGTGCCTTTCTTAGCGCCAGAGCCATCACAGGTCTCACAATTAACGTACGTAGGAATCTTAATTTTAACGGTTGTACCGCTAACGGCTTTTTCTAGATTGAGTTCAAGGTTGTATCTCAGATCTGAGCCACGAGCCTGTCGTTGTTGCCCACGACCGCCTTGGGCGCCACCGAATATATCACCGAACACATCACCAAAAATATCACTGAAATTGCCTGATCCACCACCGCCGCCTCCAAACCCACCGCCTTTGAGACCTTCATGGCCAAAACGATCGTAGGTGGCTTTCTTTTCTTCATTGGAGAGAACTTCGTAGGCTTCTTTGGCTTCTTTGAATTTTTCTTCCCCGTCCTTGTCTGGATTACGATCAGGGTGATACTTCATAGCCTTTCGTTTATAAGCTTTTTTCATTTCAGCTTCGGTGGCTGTTTTCGATACACCTAATACTTCGTAATAATCACGCTTAGACATTTAGTGGTTCCAAACTCAAATTAAATATTCTGTTTCTAATTACAACGAATGGGGCGAGTGATTCAATGAAACATCGAACCACTAACCCCATCAGTCAATTTAACGCGTTGGTGTCAGGCACTGGTGTCAGGCACCGTAGCGGTTATTACTTTTTATCGTCAACTTCTTCAAACTCTGCATCGACCACATCATCAGATGAATCTTCAGCAGTTGCGCCTTCAGCACCTGCGTCTGTTGCGCCTGCAGCGCCAGCAGCTTCTGACTCAGCTTGAGCTTTAGCGTACATTTGCTCGGCCATTTTTTGTGATGCCTTAGATAAAACTTCAGTTTTTGTATCGATTTCATCTTTGTCATCAGCCTTAAGTGCAATCTCAAGCTCGCCTATGGCAGTTTCTATCTCAGCCTTTTCCTCATCGGTGATTTCAGCTTCTCCCATAGTCTTCTTAACAGAATGGATTAAGCCATCAGCTGTGTTTCGAGCTAGAACAAGTTCTTCAAACTTCTTATCTTCCTCAGCATTTGCTTCAGCGTCACGAACCATTGCATCGATCTCTTCATCAGATAATCCACTTGATGCTTTAATGACTATGGACTGCTCTTTGCCAGTTGCTTTATCTTTGGCGTGAACATTCATAATACCGTTTGCATCGATGTCGAAGATAACTTCAATTTGAGGCATGCCTCTTGGTGAAGGTGGTATGTCTTGCAAGTCGAATTTACCCAATGACTTGTTCTGACTTGCCATCTTACGTTCGCCCTGAAGTACGTGAACCGTAACAGCAGTCTGATTGTCATCAGCTGTTGAGAATACCTGATCGGCCTTTGTAGGAATCGTAGTATTCTTCTCAATGAGGTTGGTCATCACGCCACCCATGGTTTCAATACCAAGAGACAGTGGAGTCACATCCAATAATAGTACGTCGGTCACATCACCTGAAAGTACAGCACCTTGAATTGCAGCACCTACCGCTACAGCTTCATCGGGATTCACATCACGACGCGCTTCTTTACCAAAGTACTCAGCTACAACTTCCTGAACCTTAGGCATACGAGTCTGTCCACCTACAAGGATGATGTCATCAATGTCAGAAACATTAAGACCTGCATCGCTGATTGCCATTTTCAGAGGCGCTAATGTACGGTCAATTAAATCTTCAACCAGAGACTCTAACTTCGCACGAGTTAATTTAACATTTAAGTGCTTAGGACCTGACGCATCAGCAGTCACGTATGGAAGATTGATATCTGTTTGTTGTGCTGATGAAAGCTCAATTTTTGCTTTCTCCGCAGCTTCTTTCAAACGCTGAACTGCAAGTGGGTCACCGGTTAAATCCATGCCCTGATCTTTCTTAAATTCGTCGGCTAGATATTCAATGACTCTTAGGTCAAAATCTTCACCACCTAGGAAAGTATCGCCGTTAGTCGCTAGAACTTCAAAAGTGTGCTCGCCTTCAACTTCAGCAATCTCAATTACTGAAATATCAAAGGTACCACCACCTAAGTCAAATACAGCAACAGTATGGTCGCCCTTGCCTTTGTCCATGCCGTAAGCAAGTGCAGCAGCCGTTGGCTCGTTGATGATTCGCTTAACTTCAAGACCGGCAATTTTACCAGCGTCTTTTGTAGCTTGACGTTGCGAATCGTTGAAGTATGCAGGAACGGTTACAACCGCTTCTGTTACTGGCTCGCCAAGAA
>JAUUZN010000212.1 GCA_030589945.1 Gammaproteobacteria bacterium
AGAAGCGGAGTCGAACCGCCGACCTCACCCTTACCAAGGGTGTGCTCTACCAACTGAGCTATCTGGGCAAATAAATCCCCGGCATTATCAATAAAGCTTCAGCCCAGTTCATGTTGGAGCGGGTGATGGGAATCGAACCCACATAGTCAGCTTGGAAGGCTGAAGTTCTACCACTAAACTACACCCGCGCAATACTTACTTCTTTAAGTAAAACGCTTTAGATTCTGCATACTTACCACAAAACCCACTAAAATATGGTGGAGGGGGGAGGATTCGAACCTCCGAAGGCTGAGCCGTCAGATTTACAGTCTGATCCCTTTGGCCGCTCGGGAACCCCTCCATAAAAAGAGGGCG
Source organism: Gammaproteobacteria bacterium (assembly GCA_030589945.1). Lineage (GTDB taxonomy): Bacteria > Pseudomonadota > Gammaproteobacteria > Enterobacterales. The sequence goes on from JAUUZN010000212.1 coordinate 355, forward strand.
TATTCTCCTTAAAGGCACAGTGCATGTCAATTAAATATCAATAAGAAAAGTCAATTTAAATCAAATAGTTGAATTATCTCGACAATATTTTGAATAAATACCGAAAGTTAGGCCGAATTCAGCTTATTCATCGCAATTTGTATTGAGCCTGCAAGCAAATCATCAACCACTCGAAGTCCATCTTGAATTGACTCACGAATTTTTTGATCATCATCACGTGATGGCGTACCTAAAACAAAATCAACAACCTGTTTTTTTGTACCCGGATGCCCAATACCCAGACGCAAACGAAGAAAATCTTTAGTCCCTAACGCGCTTATGATATCTCTAAGACCATTATGTCCCGCGTGTCCGCCAGACATTTTTAATCGCGCAGAACCGGCGTCATGATCTAATTCATCATGGATAACCAACACCTCTTCAGGAGTAATTTTGTAATATGCTGCAATTGCAGCAACAGATTGCCCGCTTTTATTCATAAAAGTCGTTGGCTTTATTAGCCAAGCACTATGACCATTCAGATTAATTTTGCATAAATTGGCAAAAAATTTAGCTTCTTTCTTAAAACTAACACCACAATCTTTTGCTAATTCATCCGAAAACCAGAACCCAGCATTATGTCGAGTCCCTGAATATTCCTTACCTGGATTACCAAGACCTACGATTAACCGAATATTATTTTCTATCGTTTTACTCATTTTTAAATTGCACCATAAAAAATGGCCCGTAAAAACGAGCCATTCTTATCGATCAAATAACGAAATAAATTATTCCTCGTTAGTTGACTCTTCTTCGTCAGTTGCCGCTTCAGGAGCTGCACCAGTATCTTCATCTTCATTAACAACTTTCGGAGCATGTATAGCCACAACAGGCAGATCATGGTCTTCACCAAGAGCCAATTGAGGCACTTCAACACCTTCAGGTAACGTAATTTCTGACAAATGAATCGCCGAACCAACTTCCAATGCCGCAATATCTACCTCAATAAATTCAGGTAAATCTTTTGGTAAACAACTCACTTCAATATCTGTAAGGTTATGAGAAACGATACCGCCCTCTTTAACACCAGCAGCTTCACTTTCATTAATGAAGTGGAAAGGAATGTTCATTTTCAGCTTATCCGTATCACTCACACGTAATAAATCTAAATGAATAATAAACGGCTTAGCCGGATGACGATGAAGGTCTTTTAATACAACCTTTTGCGCCTTTCCATCCACATTCACTGAAAGAATATGAGAATAAAAAGCCTCTTGGTCTAGATGTTGAAGTAAAATATTATGTGATACCGAAATCATTTCAGGATCTTTACCAGCTCCGTAAACAATTCCAGGCACCATTCCCGTTTTGCGCAGGCGGCGGCTCGAACCTTTACCTGTATCGCTACGAGAAACTGCATCAAGTTCAAAATTAACACTCATCGCTATCTCCAAAAAGTAAAAAAGTCACCGTACATTCGACCTGACACGGTGACATTATTGTTGTCGCAATTACTTACGACGTTGAAGTTAGTCCACAAATAGCGAACTAACAGATTCTTCATTATTAATACGACGCATGGTCTCACCTAACATTCCAGCAATACTCAACTGTCGTATTTTTTCACAATTTTGTGCTTCCTTCCTAAGAGGGATCGAATTAGAAACGACCAATTCATCTATAGAAGAAGCATTAATATTATCAACTGCAGGCCCTGATAAAACAGCATGAGAGCAATAAGCAACAACTTTAGCCGCCCCGTGAGCTTTCAACGCATCAGCAGCCTTACAAAGTGTACCCGCCGTATCAACCAGATCATCGACTAAAATACATGACCGACCATCAACATCACCAATAATATTCATCACTTGCGACTCATTAGCGCGAGGACGCCTCTTATCGATAATAGCTAAATCAGCATCATCAAGGCGCTTCGCTAAAGCTCTCGCCCTAACAACACCACCAACATCTGGCGAAACCACCATTAAGTTAGGATATTTTCGCTGCCACACATCAGCCAACATAATAGGAGATGAATAAATATTATCGACCGGCATATCAAAAAAGCCCTGGATTTGGTCTGCATGTAAATCCATGGTCAAAACTCGATCCGCACCTGCAGTACCGACCATTTTCGCAACTAATCTTGCTGTAATTGGCACACGAGCTGAGCGAGGACGTCGATCTTGCCTGGCATAGCCAAAGTAAGGCATAACAGCTGTAATTCTTCCTGCCGAAGCGCCTCTAAGCGCATCAATCATCACCAATAATTCCATTAAATTATCATTGTTTGGTGACGAGGTTGGTTGAACCACAAAAACATCCCTACCTCGGACATTTTCCTGAATCTCAACCATGACTTCACCATCGCTAAACTTACCGACGATAGCTTTACCCAAAGGTAAATTTAATTTAGATACAATTTCTGAAGTTAATTCTGGATGCGCATTCCCAGAAAAAACCATCATTCCACCAGCAGACATTCATCGCTCCTGAATTTCACAGTAAGGTATCTATATAGTAAAGGCGATTATCAACCTTTACTTAACAATCCTACCGATAATATATCGGTGGACTTTTAAATGGCTGGGGCGGCAGGATTCGAACCTACGCATGCAAGGATCAAAACCTTGTGCCTTACCGCTTGGCGACGCCCCAAAAACTATTTTAAAAAACGCATTACAGGAGATTGATTCAATCCCTTAGCAACAAAGCCAGTATATTTACTTGGCATTTGCCTCAAAACTTCTTTTGCCTGATCTTCCGTATCAAACGAAGCGAAGATACAAGCCCCTGTTCCAGTCAATCGCGGTGATGAATATTCACCTAACCATTGCATTGCTTTAGCAATTTCTGGATAACGTTTTACTACTACTGACTGACAGTCATTTCGACCACCATTTGCCAGAAAGGCGGCTATTGTCGTCAGCTGACTACTTCGTGTCAAATCTGAATCCAAAAAAACTTCTGCCGTTGACACGTGACACCCAGGATTTACGACTAAAAACCAAGGCTCTGGCAAAATAATCGGCTCGAGCTTTTCACCCACACCTTCTGCCCAAGCCGCATAACCATTAATAAAAACAGGCACATCGGCACCGAGTTGAAGCCCAAGATGAGACAACTCATCAACAGATAAATTAATTTCCCACAATTTATTTAAAATCAATAAAACTGTTGCAGCATCAGAGCTACCACCGCCCAAACCACCGCCCATAGGAATATTTTTTCTTATTTCAATATCAATTCCGGGAACTACATCGAGCTTTCCAGCCAAAAGCTGAGCCGCTCTAATCATTAAATCCTGATCTTCTGGCACTGATGATAAAGCTGTTACACGCCTTATAACGCCATCACTTCTCAACGTGAAACCAATCTCATCACCAAAATCCAAAAACTGAAATACGGTTTGCAGTAGATGAAATCCATCATCACGCCTGCCTACTATATGAAGCA
>JAUUZN010000144.1 GCA_030589945.1 Gammaproteobacteria bacterium
AAGAATTTGGCTATTCCCGCACTCAAGGGACATGAGACGGATGAAATTGGTCAATGGATTGAAGTCACCAATGAACTATTAAACTCGGTACGCGAAACGAAAACAAAGGAATCCATTGCAAAAGCAGATGCTTCACGATTACGCCGTTTTGATGAATTGACCGATTTACCAAATCGACACTACTTTCATCTGCAATTACGTCAACGGATTAACTTAGCTAAATCAATCCATCAGAAACCTGCACTATTGGTCTTTGGTCTAGATGGATTTTCTGCGATCAACGCCCGCTATGGCAACGCCATTGGTGATCAACTACTGGTGGCTGTCACCAAACGGTTATCGAATTATAGGGGTCAGAGTCAATTTATTTCAAGAATTGCAGGTGACCAATTTGCTGTTTTGTGTGAGCACATTGCTCACAGTTATGATGCAGGTCAATTGGCTCAGAGCTTACTGCATGCATTATCACGTCCCTTTGGTGTGGGCGATCAGAAGATTCAGATCAGTGCATCCGTAGGCATCGCACTTTACCCACAGGATGGTAAGAGTGCCGAACTACTCATGGCCAACGCAGACAAGGCTATGCAGCAGGCGAAGAAAGAAGGTCGTAATCAATACCAGTATTATTTAGCCAGTACCGATGCAAAAATGCGTCGTCGTAAAATATTAGAAGACGCTCTTCGAGTAGCCCCTAAAACTCAACAACTTTCGCTAGTGTATCAACCACAGTTTAACCTTGAAGTTAAAAATGTTGCAGGTGCGGAGGCTCTATTGCGATGGAATCATCCGGATTTTGGTATGGTCTCGCCCGATGAATTTATACCTATCGCTGAGGATTCTAATTTGATCATACCCATTGGCGCCTGGGTACTACAAAACGCCTGTGAGCAGTTATCAATTTGGCACGCCAAGGGCGAAAAAGACTTCCAAGTGGCCGTTAATTTGTCCGCGGTACAGTTACGACAACCTGGAATTGTCCGTGTCATTGAAAATGCTATTGAAGAACATAAGATAAATCCCGATAGGCTGGTGCTTGAAATTACTGAAACAGCCATTATTGACAATATTGATACCAGCATTAAAACACTGGAAGAAATTCATAATTTGGGTGTTCATATTGCTCTTGATGATTTTGGTACCGGATATTCGTCACTTAATTATCTTAAAAAATTACCATTGGATAAAATAAAAATTGATAAAAGCTTTATTGATGATGTGACCGAAAAGAAACGTGACGGCATGATTGTACAATCCATCATTCAACTCGCACATAACCTTGAGCTCAGTGTTGTCGCTGAGGGAGTTGAAACGTTTGCCCAACATGAATTTTTAGAGCATCTTGACTGTAAAGAAGGTCAGGGTTACTTCTACTCACCGCCGTTAAAGTCTTCTGAATTCGAGAAGTTAATTTTTGATAGTAAGTTTATTAATGCTGAAGATAAACCTGTTGAGTCTTGAGGTTATATTAGAGTTTATTGAATTCACACATAAATAGCTTAGCAACAGATGATGATCTTCAGATTTAGCCAGTGAACTAATGGGGTTAGCTTAATCATCACTCCTATTATTTTTTTTAATTGATTTTCGCCACTCAGTAGTTAGTGGTTGTTCAAACTTATCTTTGTTCCAAGGCAATTTTGCGCGATTTTTCCCACGAACATCCTCATAATTGAATCGAAACAATGGCTCATCATCTGTCCATTTCAACTTCCCTGACCAGCTATCAATTTTAATTTCATAAATTGTTGTTTGATCCATCTCAGACTGACTTGCAGGCTGATAGTCCGTATAAACTTCTAGATGAGGAGTATGCTTTTGAAAAAGTAACTGCATTACTTCGTGCTTACGCGCATCATCGTTGAGTATTGTAGTTTTTCCAAAAACAATCACCCCAGCCTGTTCCAAAAAAAACTCGAAAGCTCTTTGATGTCCTCGCATCTTTCCCACTACATAAACACAAAGACAGATTTCAGGATTAGTCTTTAAGTTATCAAAGTTGCGCCCCTTATGGGCACCATGAATATAAATCGAATGGGCGCTCTCTGAGTAATAAAAGGCTGAGGGCCTTATGAAGGGTTGGTTATCTGTGACTGTCGCTACCGTACAATAGGGTTCGTATCGCAAAATATCTTTTATCCAAGATTCATCTTCTACCTCGCGATCTTTCCTTCTGATTTTGGTAAATTCACTACTGGAGGCTGCCATATACTTTCCTAATCAGCTTTATGAAATATAATAGAAGGAACAAATTACAGAGTTTGTTCATGGTGCACTTTTACTAATTTTTAATAAGTTCACCCGAGCCAATTCTCTTAATTAAAGACTCAAATTTAGCATCACCGCGTAAGCTCTTCATAAATGGATTTAATTTTAGCTCGTGAAAACTTGGACGCACTTCTGATTCCAGCAGGCGTTCCATAATTTTTAAAGTTTTGCTCTTATCTCCTAGCATCGCATAGGCTAGAGCAATATCTCTGAGATTACTGGGATAAATATAGGCGTCATTATTATTATTGAGTGCCATCGTGCAGAACTCATCAGCCTTACTATAATTCCCAAGTGCTGCATAGGCAGAACATAGTTTGACCTGAGAATGTTCATTATTTCTGTCCGTTTCTAATGCAGAGTGCAAATTGACTAAACTTAGTTCTAAGTATTTTTTAGTATTTTCTTTATCTGCTTTTAGGTAGTAGCTCATGCCAATCATAAATTCATTCGATGCATAGCTGGAACCTGTTTCAATTAATTTCTCACTTGTCATCGCAAATTCAAGGGCCTTGTCGAATTGATCCGAGAGAATGAGAGTATTCCAATAAACTCTGGCATTAAATGAGTTACCATCTTTGTTCTTTTCATGTTCTATTAATGCAAGTTTCAGATTGCCATCTTTGCCAATGGCTAGTAATCCTTTTATCAGAGTGATATCTATATTGTTAGGAGCAATTTCATCAATACGCTTGATGTATTCTTTAACCTCATCAAATTTCAACATCTGTACCAGTGTTTCAGCATTTTCTTGAAGGTTAAAGGTTTGTCTCGGATTTAAACTAGCCGCTATATCTAATTCATCAATCGATTCATGAAACCGGCCTAGTCGTCGTAAAACATAGGCTTTAACCTCGTGAGCTGTGGACGAGTTCGGAGAGACCGCGATTGCTTTGTTCGAAGACTGCAAAGCCTTTTTATAGTCACGGAACCCCCAATAATAATAGGCAGCTTCTGCTGAAAATAACTCTACACTATTATCATCAATGGCTCGACTGGATTCAATGTTTTGCCACGCTTCCTTTCTTAGTTTTTTATCACTGGTATTAAACCAATAACGATTCATTTGATTATAGGCAAGCCATGCATAGGCAACTGAAAAATTAGGATCTAATTCGATTGCATGTTTTAAATAGGCTTCTTGTTGCTCAAAAGCTTTTTGCGTTGAACTATTGCTTGCTAGAGCTTTATTAAAAACATCCCATGCAATTAGATTATCAGTCAGTGGTTTATTGATTTGTTCTTTTTCGTCAGGCGTTAATGTAGCTTTCATTGCCTTAGCGATTGCAATGGCTAGTTCAGATTGAATGGAAAAAATATTATTGATGTTGAGTTCTTTATCATAGGTCTCCGCCCATAAGTGTTCATCGGTCTTTGCATGGATCAATTGCACATTAATACGAATATGGTTCCCTGCTCGTTGAACACCACCTTCTAAAATATTGGCAACACCCAGCTCTTTGGCTATTTGTGGAATTTTCTTAGTGGTATTGCGATATTCCATCACTGAGGTGCGTGAAATTACTTTCATATTGTGTATTTTTGCAAGTTTAGTCAGCAGGTCATCCTGAATACCATCAACAAAATATTGATCCTCTTTGTTGCTGCTGCGATTGATAAAAGGTAGGACTGCGATTGAATTTTTCTGGCGAGCTGCAGCAGACTCATCAACAGATGCAACGTTGGTCGTTGTTGATATTTCATGGTTCGATCTTTCTTTGCCTAGAAGAGCTTTATCTTGAAGTTCCGTGTTCTGAGTTACAGGGTTAGCACTTTTTTGTTCTGCTGACTGAAACTGTTGCCAGGCCATTAATCCGACCATTCCTAACACAGCAGCGATGGTTATTGTATCCAGTTTTTTAGCTGTGTGATTGGTTATCGACTCATTACGATTAACATCAATCTCACGTTTAATCCCGTCGGGAGTAACTTCGTATGCCCAAGAAATAATCACTGAGACGACAAATCCAAGTCCTAGAATAAATAACAGAGTTTGCATCACCCAAGTTGGTGCGCTGATCACTTCAAAAACAAGATCAGATACCTGAGCAACTAGCCAAGCAATGATGAGATAGGCAATAGCGACTCGAAAAACATTACGTCGTTTCAGTTCTGTGAAAAGTGATTCAGACAATTTCTATCCTTTGATATTTGTTATTTTTAGGATTTTTGATGTGTTCAGACCACAATGTACTGTTTTATTAGTCAGTTATCAATCAACTAAGGTTTCACTAACGGTTCAGGCGCTCAATAATACCGCTTTTCATAACCACCGCTATCCCGTCTGAGGTACTCAGTACAGTTCCGAGGGGATGACTATGCTGCAACTTGGTAACAGAGGCTCCAATCACCCTCAAATATGCAACGTATATTGTACAACTCCTTTAAGTTACTCACCTTAAAATTATTCAGCTCAAATTTGTTACCATCTTTATTTTAAATAAAATATTAGAAGTTAACTTATCACTACAATTTCTTTGCTCTATATCAATAGTCATTTAAACAATCATATTACTGCTGACAATTAAAAGTCTCATTTGCTAGTCTTTTAAAATGAACAATAATCATGAATGTTATGGAGCAATCATATGTCGTTATTAGCAGTGATTCAAAAAAATCAACTTGAAAGCCTGTTAATAAAAATTGCAGCCCCATTAAATCTTGGACATTTCGTCAATATGATGCCTCAAGTTTTTAATAAAATGCTTGTGGAAAAAATACTTAATGAGGCTTTTTCCGAACAAATAATAGACGGTGATTTTGATTTTTTATTTCAGAACACAATTCAATTAGAAATAACTGATGCAAATATTTTTATAGCTCTTAATTTTGACAACAACAAACTTCGATGTATTCATTTTAATAACTTTTCTATTGAATCAGAAGCATCTTTGTCAATTGAATCGATAAATGCTATACGTTTAATCCAACAAGAAATCGACCCGGATACTTTATTTTTTCAACGTCAGCTAACAATCGAGGGAAACACAGAGTTAGCTCATCAAATGAAGAACAGCATTGATACATTCAATCCGGATCTTATTCCTACAGTTGTGATGAAACTATTATCAGAGTATTTAGAGAAGGTTCTTAAAAAAATTTAACCCGGACTATTTTAAGAACTCTCTCACTCAACCTCTTCAAATTTACCCATGAAGAACCTTAGAACCTCAGGTTCATAAGTAAATTTTAGTCCCTTTATCTGGTTAGCATGTTGCATAACTTGAACCACACTCTCAACCGTTACATCCATATGGGCTTGGGTATAAACACGTCTTGGGATGGTTAGTCTGACTAGTTCAAGTCGAGGTTGATAATTCTCCCCGGTTTCCTTATTTCGACCTGCGGATATAATACCCCTCTCCATTGAGCGAACGCCAGATTCAACATAGATGGCTGATGCTAAAGCCTGAGCGGGATATTGCTCTTGAGGGATGTGTCCTAATATTTTCCTCGCATCAAGAAATACAGCATGACCGCCAATGGGTTTAACAATGGGTACGCCAGCATCAAGTAATTTCTGACCAAGATATTCTATTTGACCAACTCTAGCGCGCATATGATCATCCTGCACACTTTCTTTAATACCTACAGCTAGCGCTTCCATATCTCTACCAGCCATACCGCCATAAGTGTGTAGACCTTCATAGATAACAACCAGACCGCAGGCTTTATCATAGAATTCTTGATCATTCATGGCTAAAAAACCGCCAATGTTCACCATGGCATCTTTTTTTGATGACATGGTCGCAGCATCGGTTAAAGAACACAGTTTATAAACAATTTCTTTTACAGTTGCATCACCATAACCCTCTTCACGCTGTTGAATAAAATAAGCATTTTCTGCAACTCTAGTCATATCATGAACAACTTTAATATTATGCCAATTACTCCAGTCACGTAACTGAATCATATTTTCCATTGATAGAGGTTGACCACCTGCCATATTGACACAAGTAGCAACACAAATATAAGGGATACGCTCAACACCCACTTCCTCAACTAACTTATCTAATTTGTTAAAGTCGATATTTCCTTTAAAGGGATGTTCTGAAGATGCATCATGAGCTTCATCGATAATTACATCAACAAAGGTAGCACCCGCTAATTCCTGATGTAAGCGAGTGGTAGTGAAATACATATTACCCGGCACATAATCACCTTCCTTAATCAAAATTTGACTTAAAATATTTTCAGCCCCTCTTCCTTGATGGGTGGGAACCGTATATTTATAGCTGTAATATTCTGAGATGGTATCTCGCATATGATAGAAGTTTCTACTTCCAGCATAGGATTCATCGCCAAGCATAATAGCGGCCCATTGTTTGTCACTCATGGCCCCGCAACCAGAATCGGTCAGCAAGTCGATATACACATCATCGGATTTTAATAAAAAAGTATTAAAGCCGGCCTCTTTTATTGCATTTTTTCGTTCTTCAATGGTTGTTATTTTTAATAGCTCAACCATTTTAATTTTATAGGGTTCTGCCCAGGATCGTTTTTCCACAGTTACACCTCTTACTTTATTAAGATATATGCTGAGGGAAAACAATAGAAAAATGGACTCAATTATCACCACAGCATTGACTGTGGCATTTCATCCCTTATCACCCTTAAGAATTTGGGTGCAAAGTGGCCTTAGAGTAAAAAATAGCCTTCAAATACTCGTACAACTATTTATTACAGCGTTAGTGTATTGCAAATGGCACCATAAACGCCATGATCCAGATCAAAGGAGGCTGGCTCAAAATTAAAATTATTGAATATTATCTTAAGAACAATTGTTCTATATCAATATTTTATGTGACGATTTTTTAATTGCTGACATTTAAATTTACCCTTTGATAGGCTCTGACGTAATCTATAAAGAGTGAGCAAACAATGAAAAC
>JAUUZN010000154.1 GCA_030589945.1 Gammaproteobacteria bacterium
AAAGAGAAGCTCTTACAGATTATTCTTATTGGACAGCCCGAGCTTAAGGATATTCTTGCAAAGCACGAGTTGCGACAGCTAGCGCAGCGTATTACCGCAAGATTTCATCTAAATCCACTGACCATTGAAGAAACAGAGTCTTATATTCTCCATCGTCTAGAAGTCTCAGGGTTCAATGATACGCTCTTTGAGCCAAAGGCCATTGAAGAACTCTATCGAAAAACGGGCGGGATCCCTCGATTAATCAATGTGCTTTGTGATCGGGCCATGCTCGGTGCCTATGCTAAAAATCGCAGGAATATTGGTCCCAATGTGATCAAACAGGCTGCAGCAGAGGTCATGGGCAGCGAAAACGTTGCACCAAAGACAGAGCATGGTTTAACGTCTGAGGCAAAATCTCAACAGTGGCGAAACATTGCGATGGGTTTGGTTCTGGTATTAGCTATAGTGCTGAGCTACACCATTTATTTGTTGATGAATCAAGCCGAGCCAGAAAAGGGTGCACAGGTTTTTAGTGGCAAGGTTATAAATGAGCAGATCACCGCAGCTAATGACGAAGAAAGTGAGCTGAATAGTTTAGAAGAGCAATCGAATGAAGTTGATAGCGTGGTAGCTAATGCTGACGAAGATTCTTTAGCTGAAAGTTCTGTAACCGAAAACTCTGTAACTGAAAACTCTGTAAATGAAAGCCCTGTAAATGAAAGCTCGGTGGCAATTGAACGAGCAGATCCGGTCGAAGTTATTACACCTGTGACCCTGCTACCCTTTCTTCCAGCATCATCTCAACCTACTGAAGAAGCATTTGCCCATCAATCGCTACTAAAGTTATGGAATATTCAGCCCGACGCTCGACAGGTTATGAATTCTTGTGTGATTGCAAAAATTAATAACTTGCGATGTGAAACAGCAGTTGGAGATTGGTGGCAGATTAAAAAATTAAATAGACCTGTGGTACTTAAACTTTTTAACGAGTCACAACAGGTTGTTTACGGTGTATTAACAAGTCTTGACGGTACTACAGTTAGAATAGATTTTGCTGGTACTAAAATACGTATTGCACGTTCAATGCTATCAAATTACTGGCGGGGCGAATATTTTTATGTGTGGAGAGCACCTACAAATTATCAAGAGCCCTTGTCTATTTCAATGACCGGACAGGCGGTTCAGTGGTTGTTAACACATCTTGCAAGACTTGATAATCTTGATCTCATTGTTCCTCCGACAGCAACTTATGATGAGGCATTAAAACGATCCGTCCGCGACTTTCAAAAGAAAAATGAATTGGTAGAGGATGGTATAGCAGGACCGATGACTTTGATTACGATCAACACCCTAATAGACGATTCAGTGCCAACCCTATCTTACGATGAGGAGGGTTTATAATGTCATATATTCTTGAAGCACTGAGAAAGTCAGAGCAGGAAAGAAATCCCGAGAAGGTACCTGATCTAGCCACACATCATCCGCAAATTCATAAGCAAAAATCAACCATCAACAAATTTTGGCTCATGGGCATAGGACTTGTTTTAACGAACGTAGCAGTCATCCTCTACTTTTTAACCAAGGATGTCAGCAGCACAGATCAACCTCTGGTGCCTGACACCACAGAATTGGTGTCAGGCACCAGTGATGTGAAACCCAGTCAGGCTGCGGTGTTACCGGTTGTGGTGTCAGGCACCAAAAAATTGGTGTCAGGCACCAGTGAATCTAGTGAAGTCATTATGGATGATGTTGTTATAGAATCTGAACCCGTTGTTGAAGTTACTGCTCAGTCCTATAAGAATGCTACGGAAACAACTAAACCGGTTACAACTCAGCAGCCAACGAGACAAAGTGATATAGATGTTCTCGATGTTTCAGATTTGCCCTCGGCGGTTCAAAGAAGGCTGCCACATCTTGAGTTTAGTACACACATCTATATTGCTAGCGGTGGTAGTTTTGTCATCATTAATGATACAAGTTATGGTGATGGAATGAGCATTACTGATGAGTTACGAATCGTGAAAATTACTTCCCATGGAGTCATACTTGATTTTGAAGGCCGGCGATTTTTGTTAAAATCAATGTTGAGTTGGAATTAAAATCCTATGGATGTACATGACTTCTTAAGTCATTTCTAGGAAGATTGTTTTTTATTTTCAGGGTGTTTTTGTTTAAGATGACCTTTGCAATTCCTACTGGAAAACCCAGATGTCTCACAAGACATTCGCCCTTTGTGAGAGCCATATCTTTGTCACCTGCATCAACACTATTAATGTTTTCGCCCTTGTAAAAAATAATAGTTTCAGCCTCATTAAGCTCGACAATTTGTTTTGTAAAGGCCTTGCCAAAACTGCTAATAAATTCGTGCTGAGTTTTAAAAATTAGTCCTGAGCGACTTTCGATTAAATCACAAACTCTCAAACCCGAGCGTTGGATTTTGATGTATTGTTTTAGTTTAGAATCGAATTCAGGGAACAACCAAACTTGCCGTTCATGTTGTTGTGCACGAACTCTTAATCGAGCTGAGATATCAGCAATATCGTATCCAAAATTGTTTTGATAATAATGTGCAATAGTTTCGAGTTCTTTAGTCGATAGCTCAGAAAATTTAGACTGGCCACGATATTTATTATCGGAGCCGTTTTCATCTTTGAGAGCCCGTTCATCCAAAATGAACTCAGGTTTTTTCTTTAAAGAAGCTACAAAGAATCCCTCACAATCGAAAATCTCAGGCCACAAATGTAAGAAGCCTTCGGCAGTAATTGCTTGGCTCGCTTCGGGAAATGCATTGCTGAGAGATTCTATTTCCACATCAGAAAACTGCTGTTGTAACCAACGGATCACATCATGATTTTCTGCCCGAGAAAGAGTACAGGTCGAATAGATCAGCCGTCCCTCTGGTTTGAGCATGTTCCAGGCTGACTGAAGGAGTGATTTTTGAAGAGTTGATATGCTTTCAATTGCATCGAAAGACCAGTTGGCAAGTGCTTTTGGGTCTTTTCGTAATGTTCCTTCACCACTACAGGGAGCGTCTAATAAAATAGCATCAAATTGTTGCTGAAAATACGCAGCTAAATTAACGCCATCACCATGATTCAAACAGCTATTGGTGGTTCCCATTCTTGTTAAATTGGAATGAAGTACTTTCACACGACTCGACGAGAGTTCATTGGCGAGTATGGTTCCATGGTTTTGCATGAGAGCGGCAAGTTGCGTTGTTTTAGAGCCGGGTGCCGCCGCCATATCAAGCACTAATTCTAAAGTGCGACCATCTCGCGATAACATCGAAGCAGGCAACATGGAACTTGCTTCTTGGATATAAAATAATCCCATGAGGTGATAAATTGAATTGCCCAGTTGGTAAGTATCATCAGGTTTGGAGGATGTTTCATTAAATATTTCTATCCAGAACCCTTCGGCGCACCAAGGAATACTTTGCAGCTGCCAGTTCCTCTTTAGCGCCAATAACTTAAAGTCATCAACTGAGATTTTCAGCGTATTAACACGAATACTTTTTCGAAGAGGGCGCTTGGAAGCTTCCAGAAAATCAGAAAATTGCGTAGGGTTGGGATGTTGTTCCCTAATGTGCTCAAAGAAAGGGTGTTGAGTATCCAAGGAGCGCCCTGTTTTCAAAAAGCACAGTCTAAAAGATTAACGCCAAACGTCGTTGCGCTTGCGTTTTACAAAACCGGGAATGAGTAATCCTAGGATGAGTCCAACAAGTGCGACAACACCACCAGCAGTGAGAAGATCATAACGAGATCGTTCACTGAGAGTCTGATTTTTTTGTTCGAGTAACTCTTTATCGTATTCGAGTTGAGTCACCTGTTGTTGAAGTCCTTGGCTAAGTCCAGCCTGATCACGAACATTAATTAACTCTAACTGTAAGTCTGATATTTTTTGATTAGAGTCATTCTGTAAATTGGCAAGGTTCGTTCGAGTTTCGGCCAGAAGCACTGATGAAGGTTTAACAGAGATTAACTCTTTGCTATCGACCCAAACTTCACGACCGTCAGACATCCGAATCTGTATCGCTTCATTGTCAGTATCTTGTTGAATAAAGGTTACGGCGTCACCGGCGGTTAGCGTACCAACAATTCTAAATTGATGGGTTGGTCCCGTGCGAACAAAGATGGGTAGGGCATCAGAAACATAGCGAGTTTCAGCCATAACAGTGGTTGTAATTACTGTAGAAGTAAAGATCCCAACTGTGAGAATAATAGATATATAAATAGATTGTGCTTTCACTCGTTAACCCTTGTGTAATTTTATGGATATCTTACGCTGAAAAAATACCTTTCAGTGTATAGAAAAACAGGATAGATAAACCGGCACCTGCAGGCAGCGTTATTATCCAAGACATCGCGATAGTTTTAATAATACCTAAATTCAATGCTGCGATACCTCTGGCTAATCCTACACCTAATACCGCTCCGACTAAAGTGTGAGTGGTTGATATTGGTAGACCAGTCCCTGATGCTATTACGACAGTTGTAGCAGCTGCAAGTTCCGCAGCAAATCCTCTTGAAGGCGTTAATTCGGTAATTTTTGTTCCGACAGTGGCAATAACGCGCTTACCAAAGATGATTAATCCAATCACAATACCTGACGCACCTAGCAATAGAACCCAGATGGACAAAGGAGAGTTCCCAGCAATATCACCGCCAGAGTTTACAATTCCTACCACTGCAGCAAGCGGTCCAATGGCATTGGCAACATCGTTGGAACCATGGGCGAACGCCATTCCACAGGCCGTGATAATCATCAAAACGCCAAAAATACGTTCAAGGTTTGCAAAGTGATAATCTTTATTAGCATCAGGATCAAATTTCATGCGACGAATAATAAAGCCACCTACTGTTGCAATTAATGCTCCAACCAATGTAGCTATCACCATGCTTTCTTGAAAATTCAGATCTAGGCCGACATGTTTCAATCCCTTATAGAGGGTGACAAGAGCAATCATGAAGCCTGCGAGGAACATGTAAAAAGGGACATATTTTTTTGCATTATCAAGAGGGTTATCGGTGTTAATAATCAACTTCTGCACGCTGGTAAAGATGAAATAGGAGAGGGTTCCAGCTATGAGAGGGGAGACCACCCAACTCATTACAATTGAGCCAACTTTACTCCAATTAACAATATCGACACTAATTCCTACAGCAGCAAATCCAACCACGGCACCGACAATTGAGTGTGTTGTTGATACAGGCCAGCCGAACCAAGTAGCGATCAGCAACCAAATGCCAGCCGCTAGAAGGGCGGCAATCATGCCATAAACCAATAACTCTGGTGAGCCACTCATTGCACCAGCATCGATAATACCTTTGCGAATAGTCGCCGTGACCTGACCACCGGCTAGAAATGCTCCAGCAAATTCGAAGACCATCGCTACAAGAATAGCCTGTTTGATGGTTAATGCTTTTGCACCTACTGAGGTCCCCATTGCATTAGCAACATCGTTGGCACCTACACCAAAGGCCATAATAAACCCTACAAATGCTGCTAGTAGAATAAATACATAACCATATTCAGCAATAATTTCCATAAATGTATAACCTATTTTAAGTCTTTAATATTGTTTTTATTGGCTTAAGCTTTTGATTAAGCTGTGCGTTTATCGAGTAACCATCAGTTCTAAACGGTCACCTACAAGTTGGGCGTTATCGGCGAGACCACCCATCCAATCGATCACTTTATACATGAACATCACATCAACGGGATTCAGGTCAGACTCTAAAGCGAGTAACTTTCGGCGCACTTGAATTTGTAGTTTGTCACTTTGATTTTCTATTTGATCGAGCTCATTAATCAGGTTTTCCACTAAACGACTTTCTTGACCTTTAAAACCTGCGGTAATCAATTCGTCTAATTCGTTCACTGCTTTTAAAGCGTGTTCACAGGCTTGAATACAAACTTCAAGGTAAGTAATAATCTCGTCATGCATCGAATCAGGAAAAACTAGACTACGTCCAGTGATAACACCTGCGATGTCCTTAGCTTTATTGGCGATCCTGTCTTGACGAGACAGTAAGTCGAGCAAGTCACGGCGGTCAAGAGCTAGAAATAAGCCTTTTGGAAGATTCACCCGAATGGATCGCTTCATATTGTCAGCTTCGCCTTCTAACCTCGCAATAATATGTCGGCACTCAAGAACAGTGTCCCAATCTTTTGCAAAGACGGCTTCCATGAATGGAACGAGTGCTTCAGTACATTCATACACCTTACGAACATGATCTTGCATGGGTTTAATGGGTGACTGAGCAAATAATTCTGAAAGTGGGCTGCTAAATGCCATGGGCAATTCCTTTATTGATTGAGCCATATTAATTGTCTCATATTATAATATTTTAAAAACGGTGTGTACACCCAATCTAATGGATAGTCTAATTGATTGGATGATGGTCTTTTTTAGCGATAAAGGAGTTGATTTTGATCAAAGAATTGATGATGGGAAAATAAATTTCTAAGATTGCTCAAAATGGCTTGTGCTGATGGGATAGATTGGTTATTATGCGCGCCACGTTGATGCGGGGTGGAGCAGTCTGGTAGCTCGTCGGGCTCATAACCCGAAGGTCGTTGGTTCAAATCCGGCCCCCGCTACCAATTTTTAAAGCAAGTTAGACAGCTCATAACTTGTTATATATCAGGGTCTATTCGTCTTGCGATTAGGCCTTTTTTATTGCCT
>JAUUZN010000219.1 GCA_030589945.1 Gammaproteobacteria bacterium
ATGGCGCCAGGCGGATTAATGCGCCAGGAAATATATGATGATAACTACGGTATTGATGCATGGGACACTGATTATGCATCACGTTGTTTTGTGCACCTGGTTAATAGCGATGCGTATGAATCAATCACTGGTACGGCCCCGCCTAAAACACCGCTCACAAAAAAAGAGTATCAAGATCAAGGAATGCCATGGTTTGATTACTATTCTGAGAACAATACTGCAGTTTCGGGCAGTGGCGTATTGAATAAGTTGAAGAGTATTTCTAGTTTTGCTAAATCAAAAAACAAAGCTATTTGGGATAATGATTCGGTAAACATTGGTGAAGTAAAAGTTATCGATGGAAATTCAAAATCAAATATCGTTACAGAAAAGAAGTTCTAATTGTTCAGGATGAAATGAACCGCAGCCTAATCTGATTCAGCTTCATAGATGTCTATCGCGAAGATAATAAATATCTGGTTGATAAATATGGATGTAAATGTACTAATGTTATTGTCGACAATAAATAATGAGTTTTAGCAGAATTCCAAATTATTTAAGGATTGATGGATAGTTTATATTAAGAGGTTATATGAAAATATCGTTTGGTTTATCACTTGATGGGTATGAAGATCCTGAGCAGAAAAGTTGTATTGGTGAGATATTTATTGGCCCTGCAGGCTTTCTTGACCTACTAGAAACACGGCTAGGTTTAAGTGGTCAGTGGCCACCCCAGCCATTGCGTGTTATCCAATATCAGAAATGTTTGAGTGAAGCTGAAAGTGATGAGAATACACTATTTTACTCAAGTTCTTTTGCTGTAGATGCCTTTACCGTGGCAGAAACGTTGTTGGACTGGCGTGATGAATGGATACAAGAAGGCTGGGATGGTACGTCTTTGAAGACTGATAGTGAGAGAATTCAGGCTATTGCGCATGTGGAAAAGTTTGCGAAAAAAAACTTAGGTATGGGTTCAGCCGATAGATTACGAGCGGTAATAAAAGCCTTAAAAGAACGTTCGCCAGGAATAGATGAAGTTCAGCTTATTGATTCGTTAGTTGAGTTTCCTCCTGTATGGCAAGAAATACTTGGGGAATTGCCCGTTGTGAAACCGCCAAGCAATGATATGTCAACCTCAGCGGCACCTGAGGGCAGTGACTTAGCCATGTTGCAAAATGCATTATCTAAGAACTCTCCCGCAGAGTTCACAGGAGATGGTTCTTTTATTGTTGTTAAAGCAATGAATGATTATAGCCTTTCACGTGCGATAGGCGACAGTTTTGCTGACGCTGCTGTATGGGGAAGCGAAACGGCAACTGTGGTATGTGGCAATCAAGGGTCTGTTTTAGATGAGGGGTTACAGTCAAGCAACTTGCCCATTTCTGGGCAGTCCAGTAACAGTATCTGGCGACCAGCCTCACAGGTGTTAAGGTTGGCTTTGAGTCTCTATTGGCAGCCACTTGATCCTCATCGATTGTTAGAACTTTTAACACATCCGGTGGGGCCTATACGAAAATCATTGCGATCCCGTTTAGCAAATGTCGTAGCAAATGCGCCAGGTATTGGTGGGCATGATTGGAATGAAGTAATCAGTGATGTGCGTACATCGTCAATCGAACGTGCAGATGGTGATATCAAGGCAGGTAATTTTGTTGATGAACAAGTTAATACTTGGTTAGACATAGAACGTTTTGATACGGTGGACGGTGCGCCAACAGCCAAATTATCTGAACATTGTGCCCAAGTAGCTCGCTGGGCTTTAACGCAAGCCAATAATCCAAATATTGATAATGCTCAAAGAATGTCTTTTTTGAATGCGCAGAGCCAAGCTGGCTCAGCGGCGGATACGATAGCTGAAATGGGTAGGTCAGGTACTCATTTGCTAACAAAGGTTCAGCTTGATCGATTAATCGATCAGGTGACAGAGGTCGGTACCGGAAGACCTGATATTGTTTCTGAGTGTAACCATCTTCATGTTATTGGGGATCCGGCTTCTGCCATAAAAAGTGTTGAAAGAGTTGTCTGGTGGGATTTCTCAGCGCCCAATCTACCCAAGAAATTACCCTGGAGGCCTGAAGAGATTGTGCAACTTCGGACACATGGTTGCCGCCTGCCAGATATAGATGCCATGCTTCAATTTGCTGCGAAAACCTGGATGCGTCCTGTAATGGCGGCAAAGAAGCAATTAATCATTGTAATGCCGAAATTTAGTGGATCTGAGACAGTCATACACCATCCACTTTGGGATCAGATTCTTATGATTTCTAAAGACACTGAAATACCTGAAGTAGATATAGATCTCAGCTTAGAGAACAGTGGGAGCCTAGAGTGGTTGGTGGTAAACACGGACACTATAAAGCACCATGGACTACCTAAGCAGAGACGCTGGTGGCAACTAAATGACGGCGAACTGCTTGGTAATCGTGATTTTGAATCGTATTCAAGTCTAGATAATTTCATTAATAAACCACATATATGGGTACTTCGGTATAAGGCTAGATTATCAGCAGGTAGTTTAGAAAATATTGCTGAAGATAACCGCCAAAAAGGTATTTTGTTGCATCATTTAGTTGAAATTTACTTTACAAGTACAGAAGTTGACTGGAAAGTAATAGATGAAGGACTACTGCGAAAATGGATAGATATTCAGTTTCCAATGTTGTTAGCACGTGAAGGTGCCAATTACCTTCTGCCAGGAAAAAAACAAGCTGAGGAGAAATTACGTTCTATTGCAGTATCTTCAATTTGGGCATTGACTAATTATTTGCGCAATGCAGATGTTATTACTGTTTCTGTGGAAAAGCCAGTGGAAGGTCGCTTCAAAGGTGGAAAACTGAGTGGTTCTATTGATCTCTTGGTATCTAGGGCGGACAAGAAAGAGGCTGTGGTTGATCTTAAGTGGTCGAGCTTAAAATACAAAAAAATAGAGTTAAGTGAGAATATGCAATTGCAATTAGCAACGTATGCCGTGATGCAGCGTGATGTTACTAATAAACTGCCAGATCAGGCATATTTTATAATCGATGAAGGGCGAATGCTTGCACAAAATAAGCATTATTTTGCAGACGCAGAAGAAATCCCCCCCAAAGGTGAATCAGATAACTCATTAACCTTGTGGGACGATTTCCAGGAAACATGGGTGTGGCGTCGAGGCCAAATAGATAAAGGCACTATTGAGCTAACGGTTGAAGGCACTGAGCCTGATGAAAATTCAAAACCACCGCAGGATTCAATGAAAATTAAAGATTCGAATAATCGTTTTGATGATTATGTCACTTTAACTGGATGGAGTGAGGAGGCGTAGTCATGAAGATAAAATTTATTAGTGCCGGTGCGGGCAGTGG
>JAUUZN010000118.1 GCA_030589945.1 Gammaproteobacteria bacterium
CTGAAATATGAGCAACGACAATTATTCCGTCAGCTTGCTATTAAGAAAAATGTTCCTTTTGTTATTCTCGAATTCAAAGCTCAGCCTGACACATTACGCCAACGTATCACTAGCCGAGAAAAAGGCGCTTCTGATGCAGATCGGTCGGTACTTGAGCATCAACTTC
The DNA here is from genome assembly GCA_030589945.1 of Gammaproteobacteria bacterium. Classification (GTDB taxonomy): domain Bacteria; phylum Pseudomonadota; class Gammaproteobacteria; order Enterobacterales. The sequence goes on from JAUUZN010000118.1 coordinate 167, forward strand.
TTAACTGGAAACCATTGCAGGAAAATGAACAACCCAATGTAATAACCATAGATACAGAATCTTCGATTGATCTTGATTCACTAGTCAACAAAATAGCATTGCATAACAAGGAGAATGAAGCGTCATGAATAAGATTGCCTCTGACATTAAGGATCCTTCACTTGCCGAACAAGGCCATAAACGTATTGAATGGGCTTGGCAGGAGATGCCAGTTTTACAGCAACTTACGGCACGTTATTCCAAAGATAGACCATTGCAAGGTGTTCGGCTAAGCTGCTGCCTGCACATTACTACTGAAACAGCTAACCTTGCTCGTGTCCTTAAGGACGCTGGAGCCGATCTTGTCCTTTGCGCCAGCAATCCACTCAGTACACAAGATGATGTTGCCGCTGCACTGGTAGAACGTTATCAAATCCCTGTTTATGCTATTCGTGGAGAATCTAACGATTTGTACTATCAGCATATTAATGCTGCTTTGAATCATCAGCCGGTACTGACCATGGATGATGGTGCAGATTTGGTTAGCGAGATCCATAAAAATCGTCCTGAACTTCTTGCTGGCATGATCGGAGGTACCGAAGAGACTACTACAGGTGTGATTCGTTTACGGGCAATGGCTAATGAAGCAGCACTAAAATTTCCTGTCATCGCAGTTAATGATGCCATGACCAAGCATTTGTTTGATAATCGTTATGGCACAGGACAAAGTACGCTCGATGGTATTATTCGCGCCACAAATATTCTGCTTGCAGGCAAAACATTTACCGTCGTTGGCTACGGTTGGTGTGGTAGAGGTATTGCTATGCGGGCAAAAGGTCATGGAGCCCAAGTTATTGTCACTGAAGTAAATCCACTACGGGCATTAGAGGCGACAATGGATGGCTATCGTGTTATGCCCCTATCTGAAGCAGCAGCCCAGTCGGACTTTATTGTGACAGCGACAGGTGACAAACATGTTATTGATAAAGAACATTTGGATATTATGAAAGATGGTTGTGTACTAGCTAACTCAGGACATTTTAATATTGAAATCAATATCCCGGCTTTGGAAGAAATGAGTGTAAATAAACAGCGTCCGCGTCCATCAATAGATCAATATACTTTGACTGATGGTAGAAAACTGTGCTTGCTCGCTGAAGGACGTCTGGTGAATCTGGCTGCCGCCGAAGGCCATCCTTCCACAGTTATGGACATGAGCTTTGCTAATCAGGTGTTATCTGCAATTTATATGGTTAAGGCTGCCGAGAAACTGGAAAATAGAGTATACAATGTGCCCGCAGAGATAGATCAGGAAATTGCTCAACTGAAATTGTCGGCAATGAACATCCAGATTGATCGACTGACGATAGAGCAAACACGCTATCTTTCATCATGGCAGCAAGGCACCTGATTGTTCACTTGTTGGAGAAGATATGACCAAAGCTAGTGAATACATGATTGCCGATATTGAACGTAATATGTATCAAACTCGTCAGTTTATCGGTAAAGACCAACTCAGTGCCCATGTGATGGCTGCAATGCGAGCCGTGCCTCGTGACAAGTTTGTACCGCCTGAATTCAAAGCACTTGCCTATGCCGATGGCCCATTGATGATAGGTCATGGGCAGACCATTTCGCAGCCATACATTGTTGCCCTGATGACAGATCTATTAGAACTCACGAAAGATGACAAGGTGCTGGAAATTGGTACTGGCTCTGGCTATCAAACTGCCGTGCTGTCATTAATAGTTGATAAAGTTTATTCGGTAGAAGTCATCACTGCATTGGCGGATGCAGCGGAAGAACGTTTACAAGACCTCAACTATACCAATATCGAGATTCGTGCAGGTAATGGTTATGAGGGCTGGCCAGAACACGCTCCTTATGATGCTATTATTGTCACTGCGGCAGCAGCTTACATTCCGTCAGCACTTATCGAACAACTTAAACCGGGAGGAAAAATGGTGATACCGATAGGTCTTCCCTATGAGCATCAAGAGCTTCTTCTCATCAATAAAAATGAGCAGGATAAGATTGAGACCAAGTTTATTCTTGGTGTGTCTTTTGTTCCATTAGTACAGGAAAAACTAATAGACTATTAACAAACTTATTATTGTCTAATGCTTTAGAAACTTTGGAAGATGATTTCTTATATCTTCTACACTATGTTGTGTTAAGTTTTTAGCCGACTCAAAAACAACAAATTCATTTGTTTGTTCAGACATCTGTTTACGCAACTCTCCCAGAAATGCAGGAGCAGCAACAATCAACAGCCGACCAAGCTTATTGCTCTTACGTGTATCATCCAGATAATCTGCTATCCGCTTGGCAAAATCGATGACTTCCTGCTGCTTCGGTTCAGTTTCATCTTGATAAGCATGACCACCAGTACCAGCATCTTGTCCAAAATCTTTACCAGGCAAATCACTGACCATATTCTGCTCGTGCATTCTCCCTTCTGGGTGAGCCATAGTCTCTATTTCATTTAAAGGAGAGCTCGGAGAATCTGTTGTAAAAATTCTTGCACGGCTACTATCCGCGACAACGACCATTATTGATTTCATGTCTAAAACCCTCTAATTACTTAATCACTATATAAACTAATATTGAACTTCAAACCATGTTGACTGACTCATTATTAAACATGCTAGATTACTTTCTTTCAGCACCAGCAACGTCCTTCACTGCCTTGCTTAGTGAATTAATCAAATCTATTGGTAAGGGAAACACGATAGTAGAAGACTTGTCACCAGCAATATCAGTCAATGTTTGCAGGTACCGTAACTGTATAGCTTCTGGTTGTTGCGCCAAGATCTGAGCAGCAGCAAGTAATTTTTCTGAGGCTTGTAATTCACCTTCAGCATGAATGATCTTGGCACGTCTTGTTCGTTCAGCTTCTGCCTGTTTTGCGATTGCTCGAATCATACTTTCATCTATATCGACATGTTTAATTTCAACGTTAGCAACCTTGATTCCCCAAGCATCTGTTTGAGTGTCAAGCAGGGTTTGAATATCGACATTGAGTTTGTCTCGTTCAGCTAGCATTTCATCTAATTCATGTTGTCCCAATACAGAACGCAACGTAGTTTGAGCTAATTGACTGGTCGCTTCATAAAAATGTTCAACCTGAATAATTGCCTTTTGTGGATCAATGACTCGGAAATAAACAACAGCATTCACCTTCACTGAAACATTGTCTTTGGAGATTACATCCTGCGTTGGTACATCCATCACTATCGTACGAAGATCAACCCGTACCATTTGTTGAATAAATGGAATGATGATAATGAATCCTGGTCCTTTAACACTATAAAACCGGCCAAGTAGAAATACTACACCACGTTGATATTCTCGCAAGATCCTTATTGCACTGAAAATTAGAGCCAGTGCAGTAAGCCCTAAAATTGATAAAAAAGATAATGTCATAGCTGATTCTCCTTCTTATTTTCAGGTGCTATATCAAGGACCAAACCATGAATAGCTTGCACCCTTGCTTTTTCACCTTTTTTCATCGGAATGTTTGTGTGACCAGTCCAAATCTCACTATGAACTCGAACACGCCCTTGTTCTTCAAATGCTTCCAGAGCTTCACACTCAGCACCTATCATTTCTTCCATACCGGAAACGACAGGATTGCGTCTAGCTTTAAATACCAAGCCTAATGCCAAAATAAAAAAAGCAGCAGTAGATACTGTAAATCCCGCAATCAAGCCTATGTTGATACCATAGCCTGGCAAATCGGTATCAATTAAAATGATGGAGCCTGCAATAAAGGCAACAATACCGCCCAAACCCAATATGCCAAAACTGGGCTCAAAAGCTTCTGCTGTCATTAATGCAATTCCAAGCAGAATCAACGCTAGTCCAGCATAGTTGATCGGCAAAATCTGAAAAGCAAACAATGCCAACAAAAGACAAATAGAACCAACCGTGCCCGGTAGGATTGCACCTGGATTGGAAAATTCGAAAATCAGACCATAAATACCAATCAGCATTAAAATATAAGCAATGTTGGGATTAGTAATGACCGCTAACAACCTGTTTCGCCAGTCAGGCACTATTTCCTTAACAATCAGGCCAACTGTATTTATTGTTGTTTCTGTTCCCAAAACATTGACCGTTCGACCATCTAATTGCTGAAACAGATCAGTCTGATTGATAGCAACAATGTCGATAACATTTTTTTCCAGTGCTTCTTCAGCAGGTAGACTTGCAGCAGTGCGCACCGCCTGCTCAGCCCAATCTTCATTCCGGCCTCTTAATTTCGCTAAGCCACGAATATAAGCAACGGCATCGTTGACCATTTTTTGGGTCATGGGATCATCTAAATCCATATCAGACTGTTTATGTTCAGTTTCATCTTCTGAGGATGGTTTATCTCCAGTGGGACTCACTGCAGGTAAAATTTGAATGGGGGTTGCTGCACCAAGATTAGTTGCTGGTGCCATAGCGGCTATATGACTTGCATAAAGGATATAAGTGCCAGCACTGGCTGCTCGGGAACCACTAGGACTAACATAGGTAACTATAGGCACAGGCGAAGCGATTATTTTTTTGATAATATTGCGCATGGATAGATCCAAGCCACCGGGCGTATCCAGCTTTAACAGAATAAATTCTGTATCAGCCTGATTGGCCTTATCCAATGAACGTTCAAAATAGTCTGCAGTTGCCGGACTGATGACGCCATTGATATTTAGAATGAAAGCCTGTTTTGACTGCTCATCGGCGGCCTGTGCGAATGAATTAGCAAAAATCATCAAGCAAACATTTAATACAATGAGTAACTTCATACTTAAGCACCCTATATGTATCACAACCTATATCTCAGATTACTCCACCTTAGATGATTAAACAATCTATGGTTTCACCCTGACTGTATGGTCACTCAATTAAACATCGTGGGTTATCGATAGAGCAGCCATTATAATTATGTGTTGTACTGATTTAGTTGCTTATCAAGTTAATTAACTCTTGCGCTAGAATTTCAGCCAGCGATATAACATTAGTTTCATGAGGAATTGTATCGCAACTCCATATATTGGTTACATTGATAGCATGTAACTCTGATATGGCATCATTAACAAACAGAGCATGTGTTACTAGGACAGAAATTGAGGACGGCTTATATTCTGCTAATTTTTTAGCGACTGCCAATAGTGTTTTGCCTGTACTGGCAACATCATCGACTATTACGATGTGGCGTCCTTGATAGTCAGCTAATGGCAATGTGACAACTACATCTTTATCACCAAATCGTTCCTTAGTGGCGATACGATAGTCCATGTGATAATGGCTGGCGATGTCAGAAACCCATTGCTCCGATTCAGAGTCGGGTCCAATAAGAAAGGGATTATCTACATGAGCTTGAAGAAAGTGTGCCATTGGATCTGTAGCCGTAATGTTGATCGCTTTTTTTACCGGTATCGCTTGTGATAATTCATGTATACGGTGCAGGTGTGCATCAACCGTTATAACATTATCAAAATACGCCGCCAGTAATTCACCAATAATCCTTTGGCTTATCACTTCACCAGAGTGAAATGCTTTATCTTGGCGCATATAACAGAGATAGGGGGCGACTAACGTAATGTGTTCCACACCCTGTTTCCTAGCACTTGCTGCAACCATCAACAATTCGATTAGTTTATCGTTGGGATCATTCAAACTACGGCAAAAAACGATATGCTTAGGCAATTGGGCTGGAAGCAATAACTTGCTTTCACCATCTGGAAAACGATGAATTTTGATTTTCACATAGGGTATAGCGGCAGCCTCAGCTAGCCGAGATGCTTGTTCATAATATTCAGGGAAGCCAAGTAATAACACATCGTTATTCATTATTGTCTTTCCCTTCAATTGTATAACAAGGTTCTTTTTCAGATGCTGTTATAGCAAAGTTAAAATCAGCATTAAATTCTGCATAAATAGTGAACAATGCCTCACCTTTTTTTACTTTATCTCCGACTTTTTTATGTAAGTAGGCTCCTGCACCTTTATCCATTGGCGCACCTGCAAGCCGTGCGATGGAGGCGATTTTTAAATTATCAATTGCTTCGACGATGCCTGATCTGGATGCAAGAACCTCATGCTGTAATGTCCCTAGTTTAAGTGGTTCTGGATTTCGTCCTTGTGCGTCGATAATGGCGTTCATTTTTGCCAAAGCACGGCCGGACTCAAGAATATCTCGGGCAATCAAATAACCTTGCCCGCCGCGAACATCGAGATCAAATTCAATGATCCTTCCTGCGAGTTGTAATGCCTTTTCACGAAGTTCCAATGGGGCGTGTGGATCATTTTCCAGTACCTTCATGATCTCTATCGTCTCTAGAATAGGGCCAATACCATTGCCAATAGGCTGGCTACCATCTGTTAGCATTACTTCGATATGTAGACCCATTTTGTCGCCTACATACTCAAATATTTTTCGTAACTTTTGACCCTCAGAAGAATTCCGTACCTTAGCTGTTTCTCCCACTGGAATGTCAATTAACAGATGAGTCGCTCCTGCGGCCACTTTTTTAGAAAGTATCGATGCGACCATTTGCCCAGGTGAGTCCATAGAAAGTGGGCGCTCAACCGCAATCAGTATGTCATCAGCTGGCGCTAACCTTGCTGTACCACCCCAGACGATAAAGGCGCGTTCCTTCTGTAGGATTTCACGTAATATTTCTTGAGAATGGTCAACATAGGCGAGGACCTCCATCGTATCAGCTGTTCCCGCAGGAGAGGTGATAGCGCGGCTAGACGTTTTTGGCATTAACATACCATGAGCAGCAACGATAGGAACGATTAACATAGTCGTTCGATTGCCAGGGATGCCACCAATACAATGTTTATCGGAGACCTGATGCTCGCCCCAATTAAAGCGATCGCCTGTATCAACCATGGCACGTGTCAGGTTTAATACTTCTTCTCGTTCCATGCCTGTTTCGGCACAGCCAACAAGAAATTCTGCAATTTCAATTTTTGAATAACGGTTATTAACAATGTCTTGAATAATATTCAGATAGTCTTCATAGCTAAGGCGTTCCCCAGTAATCTTGAGATGAACTGACTTGAGCGATGGAGGTGGAGTTGCATGACTAATAAAAACTTCAGTACCTTCCGGGACCCCGAGTTGGTCATAAACTTGCTCACTCAGCCCCAATTGATCAGGCGCAGTGATATTGTCGTCATCGACAACATTGAGCACAGCGATGACTGGTGTACCGTCAGATACTTTATGAATTTCAATTTTACTGAGAGCCTGAAAACCTTCACTACGATAGATCGGGCATTCTCGGTGTAAATAGGCCACGTTTTCCTTATATGTGTCGATTGCAACACGGCGGAGTTTAAGCGAAGGCATGTGGATTGGGGTCTGACTCATTGTTTCATTCACTATTCAAAGAGTTGTGTAAGTTGAATCTTTTTGTTCAGATTAGCCCTCATATGTTGTGTCGGTCAACAAAATCATTAATAAATAGTTGTTTATAATTCGGATAGATTGTAATCAGTAAAAACAGTCACCACTTTTGGTCCTTATTTGCTGGTTGATTGCTATTTATAAGATGAACCGATTACGTCCAGAATCCTTGGCTTTATAGAGCATTTTATCTGCTATCCCAACAATTATTTTAGGATCATGGCCATGTTCTGGAATGATTGAGGCGCCTCCTAGACTGAGTGTCAAAATATTGGTTGCTCTAGAAAAATTATGAGGAATTTGTAGCGCACGTATCGCCTCTAAGATTGATTCGGCAATCAATTTTATGCCTTCAATATCAGTATCTGGCAACAAGCAGGCAAACTCTTCTCCACCATAACGGGCCACTTGGTCCATTGGCCTGTTTAACGTTTTATCAATGATGTGGGCAACTTGTTTCAGGGCTTCATCTCCAGCTACGTGACCATAGTGGTCATTGAATGATTTAAAATCATCAATATCGATCATAATCAGTGCAATAGGTTTATGTTCTCTAAGGGCGTTCTTGTATTCTTTACTCAAAACCTCATCAAAGCGCCGTCTATTAGCGATTCCCGTTAACCCATCCCTTTCTGCAAGTGTTGCAAGCAAATCTCGCTGCCGTTTTAGCTTTAAGTGAGTTTCGATTCTAGCCTTGGATATAATCGGATTAACGGGTTTGCTGATACAGTCTACTGCGCCGACTTCAAACGCTTTTGTTTCTTCACTAATATGCCCTTTTTCTGCGATGAAAATAACGGGAATATCTTTGGATGATTCATCCTCTTTCAGTTGCCGGCACAGTGCAAAACTATCCATTCCTTGTATGTTGGTATCAAGTAAAATAATGTCGGGATAAGGTGGGTTACTGATAGTTTTTAGAGCCTCTTGTGCATTTTTAACTGTATTAAATC
>JAUUZN010000142.1 GCA_030589945.1 Gammaproteobacteria bacterium
CTGGTTTAGTTCAATTAATAATCCACGTCCAGATGGTTACATCATCCTAGTGGATGACAATGGACCAAGAATTGTTGCTGACGGTATTTATTTTACCAATGAAATTAGAATGAATGCTGATGAGACCTATCTCTATGCTGCTGAAACGATGAAATCTCGAATGGTTCGTTTTCCAGTGGCTGACGATGGTTCTTTAGGAGCGATGGAAGTTTTTGGACCCGATGGGATCAGTGTCGATGGTTTCATTGATGGTTTTACTTTTGATAGTGAAGGCAATGTATGGGTCACCCAAATCATCAGAAATGGCATCGGCATTATTAATCCTGAAGGTGAATATCATACGGTCTTTGAAGATGTTAATCAGAGCGCAGTCGATGCGGCAGTGGTCGCTATGGAGTCTCAATTGATGACCCCTGAACTGATGTATGCCTGTGTCGGACCTAGCATTCAGTTTCCGGTGAGTATTACTTTCGCAGGAGATGATTTAAAAACCGTTTATTTGGGCTCACTTGCGATGCCACACCTACTTTCGTTTCAGTCACCCGTTGCTGGATTGCCGATGAAACATTGGAAGTAAGCTAAAGTAATACAGTAGGTATTGTTTGTATCTATTTGTAAATTAAGTAATTATTCCCACTCGTCTTCCAACTCGTTTTCCATATGCATAAGATGACGATCGAGTTTGTTTAATAGATGAAACAGTTCTTCTTTTTCTTTAGCCTCAAAGCAAGAATCAATCAATTCACCGGTTTCAATACGTTTTGGTGTGATCAAATCATGGAAATCAGCTCCAGCTTGGGTTAGATAAATAAGCACTCTACGACGGTCACGTTTAGAGTTCTTAGTATCCACAAACTTGAGTTCTTTTAACACCTTTACACCGCGAGTGACCGTTGCAGCATCTGTAATTAATAACTGAGCAACGCGACCGTTGGTGAGTCCCCCATAAGCCCCTAAAATGGAGATAATGCGCCATTCTCGCTCGCCAATAGCAACACCGGTTGCCTCTAGTAGGGTTGACAGCTTATTGCCGGCTTGAGCCATAATTGCACTGAACCGATACATTACATAGGGTAGAAAGCTTTGCAGATCCATGCTGTACTGAACTTTACCAACCCCTGCTTTCGCAACGGTCTTGTCTTCTGATTCAGTGTCTGACTTACTGGGGGATATCATAGTTCACATCCGGCCATATCAATTCTCCATATTCAGTTTGTAGCTTTAATAGCTCTGAGATTACCGTTTCCTTGCCTAATTGTTGAGCTTGGAACATGGGTCCACCACGGTATCTTGGGAATCCATAGCCATTCATCCAAATCACATCGATATCTGAGAGGCGTTGTACAATACCTTCGTTATAAAGTTGTAATCCTTCAGAGATCAAGGCAAACAAGGCGCGGTGAACAATTTCATCGTCTGTGAAGCTTTTTTGTTTAATGCCTAACTTTGCTGATTCAGCTCTAATTAACTTTTCCGCTTCGGGATCAGAATGTGCTTTACCAGCTTCATCATAGCGGTAGAATCCCAATTTAGTCTTACGTCCTAATCGGTTGTTTTCAAACATCAGTGTCGAGGGTCTAAAGTAACCCGGATCATGCCCAGGTAAAGGTTTCGATGCACGCGCCTTGCATCCAATATCGATGCCGGCAAGATCCTGTACTGATAATGGACCCATCGCCATACCCCAGTGGGTAAGCGCACTATCGATCTGTTCAATGCTCGCACCCTCTAATAAAATTTGCTGTATTTCACGACCATGACGGCTAAACATTCGGTTCCCAGCGAATCCGAAGCAAACATTGACTAATACTGCTATTTTTTTCAGCTTCTTGGCTACAAACATGGCTGTGGCAATGGCAACATCCGATGAATGATCGGTTCTAATCACCTCAAGTAATTTCATAATATGCGCTGGAGAGAAGAAATGCATGCCCACAAAGCGTTCAGGATGACTAACCGATTGGGCAATCTCATTAAGATTGAGATAGGAGGTGTTACTGGCAAAGAGTGTGTTGCCGTCACAGATTTCTGAGAGTTCAGCAAACAATTCTTTTTTAACATTAATGTCTTCAAAAATAGCTTCGATGATGAGCTGACACTGGCTGAGATTTTGTTTGTTTTCACTTGTAGTTAAACGATTGAGGCAGCTTTCAGCGACATTGACATTCATGCGACCCGATTTAACATTGCCTTGAATAATCTTTTCGATATTGGTTGCAGCCGTCTTCGCCGCAATCTCTGTTTGTTCTATCAAAACCACTGATAATCCTGCGCTTAGAGCGGCCGTTGCAATGCCCACACCCATGGTGCCACCACCAATAACACCTATGCATTGAACGTCCATAGGTTCAGCCTGTGTTGTCTGAGGGGCTGAGACTATTTTTGATGCCATTTTTTCAGCAGCAAATGCGTGACGTAATGCTGCTGATTGTTCTGATTTTAATAGTTTTACAAATTCATCTCGTTCTACGTTCATACCTTCTGAGACTGTGAGAAGGTGCGTTGATTTAATAATATCAAAGGCTACGAGAGGGGCTATTCGACCGCGAGCCTTCTTTATGATGGCACTCTTCACGTCATCCCAATTGATATCGTTAGTATCGACAATACGTTGTCCTACTGGGTTAACCTCCAGCTGATCACAGGAAATTAATTGTTTGGCAAAGGTGTGTGTTAAAGCAGCAAGTTCTGATACTGGCTCGTCAGAACTGGTTGAAAATATAGCATCAAACAATCCACTGCTTTCAAGCGAGTGAACAGAGCAGTGTTTACCAGAGGTGATCATCTCTAATGCTGATTTTACGCCAATAATTCGCATCAGACGTTGGGTACCACCTGCGCCGGGAATAAGACCTAAATTAACTTCAGGTAAACCCACGAGTCCAGTGGCTAAGGCCACTCTATAATGGCAGGCAAGGGCGACCTCTAGTCCACCACCTAAGGTTGTTCCAAAAAGTGAAGCGATAACTGGTTTTGGACAGGCTTCAATGTCATTAACAACATCAGGCAAGAATGGCTCCAGGGGTGTTGAGCCAAACTCACGAATATCCGCACCGGCAATAAAGGTTCTCCCCACACACTGTATGACAATGACCTTACAACGGCTGTCAGAATTTAGTTGTTCAATGGACTGTTTTAATCCCTGACGAACAACCTGACCCAGTGCGTTAACCGGAGGATAATTGATGGTAATGGTGCCAATGTTATCCTCTAGATGGATACTGACCACGTTCGAGTTAGTTGACATCGAAATCAATCTCGACTTCTGCACTAATGGGATGTGATTGACAGGTTAATATCATATTGCGGTCGACCTCTTCATCGGTGAGAGAAAAGTTTTGATCCATTTCAACTTCACCCTTAACAAGATGTGCTTTGCAGGTTGCACAAACACCTGATTTACAGGAGTAGGGGAGATCGGCGCCTTCTTCAAGTGCAGCATCCAGCACATTGTCGCCGTTAAAAGCCAGATCAAACTGACTGCTACGACCTGAAATCTTCACGGTGACTCGGCTCATTGTATCGCCGTGCTTATCACTGCGTTCTTGATGACGTTCAGCAGTATTTTGCTCAGCAGAATCAACAAAGAATAGCTCATAGTGGATCTGATCTTTATTGAGACCATTATATTCAAGGATAGGACTGATATCGTTAATCATACTTTCGGGTCCACAGAGGAATGCTTCATTAAACGATTTCAGATCAATAATATGTGCATCTTGAAGTTCTGAGAGTTTGTTGGCTGAGATGCGCCCATTAAAAATAGGTAATTCATGTTGCTCACTGGTATAAAGATTGACCCATTCGAAACGGTCGATGTATTCGTTTTTGATGAAGCTCAAATCATCTTTGAACATCATTAGTCCCATACTTTTGTTCACAAATAACAAGGTAACTTTCGACTGAGGTTCAGAACTTAAAATTGAGCGAATCTGGGAAAGAATAGGGGTGATGCCACTACCTGCAGCAATACAGAGGTAGTTATTGTGATTGTCGGCACTGAGTTTGGTATAAAAATGACCTTGAGGAGCCATCACTTCGAGGCTCATGCCTGATTTTAATTGATCATTGGCATAATTTGAAAATACACCATCGGGAATACGTTTTATGCCAACACTGAGTTTTTGATTCAATACATCGCCACAAATGGAGTATGAGCGACGAACATCTTCCCCATTGATCATTAACTTGAGTGTTAAGTGTTGACCTTGAAGATACTTAAAGGTTTCTTTTAAGTCTTCTGGTCGAGTAAATTCTACGGCGATGGCTTCTTTTGTGAGCTTAGTGACTTTCGATATTTCTAAACTATAAAACTCTGTGTTCATTGACTTTTCCTTGTTGGAGCTTATTTATATTCTTAATATAATCATAAATAACAAATAGATATATCTATATCTTAATGGTTAACATTAAGTATGGATTGACTACTGAAGATGTTTAAAGTAATCAAATGGTTCTAAACAATCCTGACATCGATACATTGCTTTACAGGCGGTGGAGCCAAATTCACTGAGTATTTCTGTATTCATACTATGACAGTTTGGACAGGAAATATTGGCCTCGTCAGTTTCAGGTGGAGCGATACTTAATTTCCTTAATTGCTCTTTACCTGCAGGTGATATTAAATCAGTACTCCAGGCTGGTGACAATAGGATGTTTACAGTTATTTGTTGTGTTTCAGTTAATTTGTTGTCATGGAAGATATCGATGATATTTTGTTTAATCATGCTCACCGCAGGGCAGCCACTATAGGTTAGAGTAATGTCTACTTGCCAATGGCCATTCTCTTGGCGTACATCCTGTAATATCCCCAAGTCCCAGATGGTCACTCCCGGTAATTCTGGATCAAAGACCTGATCGAGCACTAACCAGGCGTCTTTATAAGGAGAGGCATTACGATGATTTAACCGTGCTGCAAAAATAGGATTTACTGTAGGGATGACCGCTGACATTTGAATACTACCAACTCAGACCGGGGTATGAGCGCTGTATAAACTGCATTTCACTGAGTAGGTGACCTAAATGTTCGGTATGAATGCCATCACGGCCACCAATAATCTGAGTTTCATCAAAATGGCAGCTTAATTGACACTCACTAAAGAGTTCAGAAATACCCGTATCCCATTGCTCTCTCAATGCAGTTCTATCAACAGCTATACCACTATCAGCCAACTCTTGCTCCCATGATTGCATGTCAAACAGTTCGCCCACAAATGAACGTAGCTCTTCAATGGCTAACTCGGTTCTTCTGAGGCTTTCATCCGTACCACCCGCCAATTTTTTAATCCAAGTAACACTGCGTTTTAAGTGATAACGACTTTCTTTTACTGACTTAGCAGCGATCTCAGAAATTCGAGTATCATCAGAATTGCACAACAGTGGTAAAAATAGGCAATTGAAGGCATCAATGTAAAATTGTTTGACCATGGTAAAGGCGAAATCACCATTGGGTAGCTCATTGATGAGTAAGTTGGTAAATTGGCGCTCATCCCTTAGGAAGGCGATCTGATCTTCATCACAACCATCGCCCTTAAGTTCTGCCGCATATTGGTAAAACATGCTGGCGCGTCCAATATAATCGAGTGCAACATTGGATGTGGCGAGATCTTCTTCAAGGTAGGGGCCGTTACTACAGAGTTCAGAGAGTCGCTGTCCGAGTATTACTGCATCATCCGCAAGGCTAATCACATAGCGGATGAGTGATTCCTTGTTATCAGATATATTGGTGTTGTTCGTTGATTCATTCATAGCAATTACCATCACATGTTTTTGACTTCGTCGGGCAAGTCGTAATGCGTTGCGTGACGGTAAGGTTTATCATCCATTGGCTCAACAAAGGTGGCAATGTCTTCTTTTTTCGAAGTGGTAATGTCCTGTTGAGCGACAACCCAGATACTCACTCCCTCAGAGCGACGAATGTAGACATCTCTTGCATACATCAGTGCCTGATCTGGATTCTCGGCATGTAGACTACCTACATGGATATGGTCTAGACCACGTGCTGAACGCACGAAAACTTCGTAAACTGCTAATTTTTCAAGACTCATAATGTTTCTCTCTTTAAATATAAGTTAAGCGGCTGATTCTGTCTGAGCCGACATCTGTTGTTTGTTACGGTAACTTCTAACCGCTTCTCGCACCCATTCACCATCACTATGAGCTTTTTTGTGGTGTTTAATCCGCTGATAGTTACAAGGTCCATTGCCATGAATTACCCGTTTGAATTCATCCCAATCTAATTCTCCAAAGTCATAATGACCGGTTTCATCATTCCATTTAAGATCAGGGTCGGGCATCTCAAGACCTAACACTTCACACTGCTTAACCGTTTGATCAACAAACTTCTGGCGTAAATTGTCATTGGATTCTCTTTTGATTTTCCAATTCATCGAACGGCTTGAATGTGCAGAATCACTGTCGTGCGGGCCGAACATCATCATTGCGGGCCACCAGAAACGATTCAGTGCATCTTGTGCCATCGCTTTTTGCTCTGCACTACCTTGGGATAGCACGTACATCACCTCATAGCCCTGTCGTTGGTGAAAGCTTTCCTCTTTACAGATCTTTACCATAGCTCTGGAATAGGGGCCGTAAGAGGTACGCTGTAATGAGATTTGATTTACAATGGCTGCTCCATCGACTAACCAACCAATGGCGCCCATATCGGCCCAAGAGAGTGCTGGATAGTTAAAAATAGACGCGTATTTTGCTGCACCGCTTTGTAATGCTTCTATGAGTTCATCGCGAGTGACACCGAGTGTTTCCGTTGCACTGTATAGATATAGACCATGACCACCTTCATCCTGAACTTTGGCCAGTAGAATTAATTTACGGTGCAAGGTGGGAGCTCGGCAAATCCAGTTACCCTCAGGCTGCATACCAATCACTTCTGAATGTGCGTGCTGCGACATCTGCCGAATGAGATTTTTGCGATAGGCTTCTGGCATCCAATCGCGCGGCTCTATCTTCATTTCTTCAGCAATTAATTGCTCAAAAATAGCCAGTTGTTCGGCGTCGTTTGCTTCAACATCAGACATGTTGTCTTTCCTTAATTTTAGTTGTGTACAAAGGGTTATACCGCCTCAATTACCATCGCAATGCCTTGGCCTACACCGATACACATGGTGCAAAGTGCATATTGATTGCCAGTGCGTTTCAACTGATAACTTGCAGTGGTGACCAGTCTCGCACCACTCATGCCCAGTGGATGACCTAATGATATAGCGCCACCGTTTGGATTAACTCGAGAGTCATCATCCTCAAGACCAAGTCCTCTGAGAACGGCTAAGCCCTGAGCGGCAAA
>JAUUZN010000001.1 GCA_030589945.1 Gammaproteobacteria bacterium
CCTTCGGCATCCATGCCTCAGAGACCCCAGATTATAAAGGGCTGGCATTAGAACTCTTGCATCTTGTTTAATTTGATAGGGTGATGGGCGTCCCTGTAAACTTCCTTCGGCATCCATGCCTCAGAGACCCCAGATTATAAGGGGCTGGCATTAGAACTCTTGCATCTTGTTTAATTTGATAGGGTGATGGGCGTCCCTGTAAGCTTCCTTCGGCATCCATGCCTCAGAGACCCCAGATTATAAGGGGCTGGTATTAGAGCTCTTGCATCTTGTTTAATTTGTTAGGGTGTTTGGCGTTTTTGTAATTAAATTTTCTTTGTGTGTCTTTGTTACTTTGCTTTCTATGGCGCCTATCTTTAGGCTTGTTATTATTGTGTCGCCTTCGTTGATGTCTTTTGTGTTATTCAGAATGTTGCCCTTTTTGTCTCGGGTGAGCGAATAGCCTCTTCCTAGGGTTGCTAGTGGGCTGATGTTATTCAAATGGTTGGCCAGTTCCTTTAGGCGTTTTTCGTTTTCGGTGATTATTTTTTCATTGGCTAATATCAGGCGGTGTTTTAAGTTTTTACGTTGTTCTATGGCGGCCTTGATGATGTTGCTTGGATCCCGTTGTAACAGGCGTGAGCGGATTTGGTATAGGCGTTGATTGTAATCGGACAATGTTTCTTTCACCGAACTGGTGGCTCGGTGTTTTAGGAAGGTTAATTGTTGATTTCTGCTGTTTATTGCATCTATAGGGTTTTGGAGTTGTCGGCTTAGCCAGTCTACCTTTTGTGCGTTGTTTTGAAGTTTTGTTTTAATCGTTTGAATCAACCACAGATCGATGGCTTCTAGTTGTTGCATCATTTCAGCTTGATCGGGGGTTGTTTTTTCAGCTGCGGCTGATGGTGTTGGTGCTCTTAAATCTGATACATAATCAGCAATGGTAAAATCAACCTCATGTCCAATGCCTGTAACGATGGGTAGTTGGCACCCGTAAATGACTCTAGCCAATGCTTCATCGTTGAAACACCAGAGATCTTCAATTGAACCTCCTCCACGCACTAATAACAATAGATCAACTTCATTGCGTTGTTCCGCCAGCTTAATCTGATGGATAATTTGACTAGCCGCCTGATTTCCTTGAACTAAGCAAGGATAGATGACTAGTTTTTGAAGTGGATATCGTCTTCCAATAACACTGATCACGTCGTGGATTGCGGCACCGGTTGCAGAAGTGACAATACCTATGCGCGGGTTTGATTGTTTAATTAACTTCTTATGGGCAGCATCAAAGAGTCCTTCAGAGTCGAGTTGAGCTTTAAGCTGCTCATACTGGCGTTGTAATTCTCCCGCACCCGAAGGTTCAAGGTATTCAACGATGAGTTGAAACTCACCGCGGGGCTCAAAAAGACTGACCCTAGCACGAATTAATACTTTCATCCCTTCTTCTGGAGGAATTTTACAACTGCGATTTGCACCTTTGAACATGGCACATCGGACTTGAGCATTGGCATCTTTTAAGCTGAAATACCAATGGCCTGAGGCGGGCATTGCAAGGTTCGATATCTCGGCTTCCATCCAGATGGTAGAAAATTCTCTTTCCAATGTCTGTTTACAACGACGGTTTAGCTCTGAAACCGTATAAATCTTACGTTGATACTGATGTTGTTCGATGGTTTTAATGGGCGGCATTCATCTCTCCTCTGTGGGAAAGTTTAACAATAATCCTCCATAATTACCCTTTGTTTAGCGACAACCATAGAATTTTTTTAAATCTGCGTTAAAAACACTAAAAGAGTTGCTGATTGATTTGTCCTTGTCCTAACAAGTCGCTATAATCCGCCTTTGGTTTTCGAGCCCCATATTTGAAGGTGGATAATTATGAGAATCACCGAAGAAGCACTTACATTCGATGACGTTCTACTGCTTCCTGCGCACTCGCTCATCTTGCCCCAAGATGCCAGTCTAAGAACCCGTGTGTGTCGTGAAATTGAGTTAAACATACCCCTAGTTTCTGCTGCGATGGATACAGTGACCGAAGCGCGTCTTGCTATCGCACTTGCACAGGAAGGCGGTATTGGTTTTATTCATAAGAATATGATGATTGAAGAGCAGGCCGCAAATGTACGTAAGGTTAAAAAATATGAAAGCGGCGTTGTTACCCATCCTATTACCGTCGACCCAAGTACCACCATCCGTGAACTGAAAGAAATAACATCACTGAATAAAATATCAGGTGTACCCGTGGTTGAGGGTGAGCACCTAGTGGGCATAGTCACATCGCGTGATGTTAGGTTTGAAACTCATCTAGATCGTCCCGTATCGGTCGTTATGACACCGAAAGAACAGTTAGTAACGGTCAAGGAAAATGCAAAGTCTGAAGAAGTTTTAGCCTTAATGCATAAACATCGAATTGAAAGAGTATTGGTTATCGATGATGCCTTCCATTTACGAGGTCTAATCACGGTTAAAGATATTCAAAAAGCTGAAGATAAACCACTGGCTACAAAAGATTCTTATGGTCAGCTCAGAACTGGTGCTGCAGTAGGTACCGGTGCCGACACGGACGACCGTGTTGAAGCGCTTGTTGAAGCGGGTGTTGATATTATTTTAGTGGATACTTCACACGGGCATTCTCAAGGTGTTCTAGACAGAATTGCAAAAGTTAAAGCTCAATATCCAGACCTCCAAATCATCGGCGGTAATGTTGCCACTGCTGAAGGTGCAAAAGCCATAGCAGCAGCTGGTGCTGATGGTGTAAAGGTTGGAATTGGACCAGGTTCAATCTGTACTACTCGAATAGTCACCGGAGTTGGTGTTCCTCAAATCTCGGCTATTAATAATGCAGTTGCTGGACTTAAAGGCACTGGAATCCCGGTTATTGCCGATGGTGGAATTCGTTATTCAGGAGATCTTGCTAAAGCAATTGTCGCTGGTGGCCACTGTGTCATGGTTGGCTCAATGCTTGCTGGCACTGATGAAGCTCCCGGAGAAGTGGAGCTCTATCAAGGACGTTCTTATAAATCTTATCGTGGAATGGGTTCCTTAGGTGCCATGTCACAGAAGTCAGGTTCAAGCGACCGATACTTCCAATCTTCAAGTGATCTCGATAAGTTAGTACCCGAAGGGATTGAAGGTCGTGTACCTTACAAAGGCAGTTTACTGGCTATCGTCCATCAGATGATGGGTGGATTGCGAGCAAGTATGGGACTTACAGGCTGTGGAAATATTGACGAATTTCGTACTAAACCAGAGTTTGTAAAAGTTTCTGCTGCAGGGATGAATGAAAGTCACGTACATGACGTGAGTATCACTAAAGAAGCACCAAATTATCGCTCAAAATAGGTTTTAAATCATGTCACAAGACATCCATGCTCAACGTATCTTAATTCTTGATTTTGGTTCTCAGTTCACCCAATTGATTGCTCGACGGGTGAGAGAGTTTGGAGTGTATTCTGAACTCCATGCCTATGACATGTCCGCAGAGTTATTAAGAGAATTTAAGCCTGATGGAATTATTCTCTCCGGTGGACCTGAGACAGTTACCGAAGCATCAACACCCAGAGCAAATGATTTAGTCTTTGAATTAGGCGTGCCTGTTCTTGGAATTTGCTACGGAATGCAAACCATGGCCGCTCAATTGGGCGGAGAAGTCCAAACATCCGACGAGCGTGAATTTGGTTATGCGGAAGTTAAAGTTGAGTCTAACAACAAACTAATTCAAGATTTAGAAGATCATCTCTCAGCAGGTGGTTCCTCGATGCTAGATGTCTGGATGAGTCATGGCGATAAGGTAACGGCAATCCCTGAAGGATTTACCACCATAGCATCGAGCGACAATGCCCCTTTTGCTGGAATGGCCGATGAGCAACGAAGATTTTATGGTATTCAGTTTCATCCTGAGGTCACACATACCAAACAGGGTGGCAAAATTATTCAGAACTTTATTCATGACATCTGCGGTTGTGATGACTTATGGAATTCAGGAAGTATTGTTACTGATGCTCTTGAGAAAATCAAAGAGCAGGTGGGTACCGATGAAGTCATCCTTGGACTATCTGGTGGAGTTGATTCCTCAGTAACGGCAGTGCTCCTACAGCAGGCCATTGGTACTCAACTTACCTGTGTATTTGTTGATAATGGTCTGCTTCGGCTTGATGAAGGCGATCAGGTCATGGACATGTTCAGCGAGCATATGGGGATTAACGTCATCCGTGTAGATGCTGAACAACGGTTTCTTGACGGCTTGAGAGGCGAGGCCGATCCTGAGGCAAAACGAAAAATTATTGGTAGAATTTTTGTTGAAATTTTCCAAGAAGAAGCCGATAAGCTAGATAATGCTAAATGGTTAGCCCAAGGCACCATCTATCCTGATGTAATCGAGTCAGCGGGTGCTAAAACGGGTAAAGCTCATGTTATTAAATCACACCATAATGTGGGTGGTTTACCCAAAGACATGAAGCTCAAACTTGTAGAGCCATTACAGGAATTGTTTAAAGACGAGGTTAGAAAGATTGGACTGGAGCTGGGTCTAGCCTATGACATGCTATACAGACATCCTTTCCCTGGTCCAGGTTTGGGTGTCAGAATATTAGGTGAAGTAAAGAAAGAGTTTGCAGATCTACTCAGAAAAGCCGATGCAATCTTTATCGAAGAGCTCTATGCTGCCGACTGGTATCATAAGGTGAGTCAGGCGTTCACAGTGTTTCTCCCAGTACGCTCTGTTGGCGTAATGGGTGATGCCAGAAAGTATGACTACGTGGTTGCACTGCGAGCTGTTGAGACGGTTGATTTTATGACGGCTCGTTGGGCGCATCTTCCTTATGAATTGCTTGAACGTTGCTCGAACAGAATCATTAATGAAGTTGATGGTATTTCTCGGGTTACTTATGACGTCTCAAGCAAGCCTCCAGCTACCATTGAATGGGAATAACCGTTAAACTGTTATCTAAGAAAGGAGCACTATTATGACAAAGGATGTTTTAAAATTACTCACAGTATTATTCATTTTTTATTCACCAACCCTCAATTATGCACAGGAACAGAAGACTAGCACTGAAGATTTCCAAAAAATATTTAAACTCTATCAGACAGCTATTACAAACAAAGAAAATGATAAAGCCGTCCTGTATGCTGAACAGGCATACAATGAAGGGCAGAAGCTTTATGGTAAAAGTCATCAAAATACAGCGGCCTTAGCGACTAATTATGCAATTAGCTATTTATCCAGTATTTTAAAGTTAAAAAGAAGCGATAATAAATATAAAGAGCTGGTTCCATTATTTGAACAGGCTCTCGAAGTTAATAAATTAGCCTATGGTGAAGATTCTTTAAAACTAATAGAACCGCTGATTATGATGGGTAATATTCATAACAATTATCTGACTCAGAGCAAAAGAAGTATTCATTACTACAATCAAGCTTTGAGTATTGCAAAACAAACCCTTGAGTCTAGACCTCTGTATTATGCAGATTTGTCTTTGAGAATTGGTAAAGGCTTGCTACAGGCTCAAATGGGGATACGAAAGTCTAAAAAATATTTACAGGCGGCATATGACGAATATCATCAAAAATTAGATAATAGTGACCCTAGGGTTTCTGCGAGTGCCTTCTGGCTTGCAAAATACCATTACAGCCTTAAAAAGCATGATTCAGCTAAAAAATATTTTCTTGAAGTTATCGGTTTAAATGAAACTGCTAATCAAGGAATGACGAAGGATGACGCTGAAAATATTAAGCAAAATATCAATAATTCAGAACGTGAAGAACATACTTTAGTAGCCTATGGATTTTTAGTGAATATTCTTGAAAAATCGGGTGAAAGCGAAGAAGCCACCCGTTATTGTCAGGCTATAGGAAAGATACAACCTTGGGACTCAGATCGAGATGTTAAACCAATCTTTCAAACTTTTCCTATTTGGCCTAAAAGTGCATTGAAAGCCGGCAAGGGCGGAATATTTAAAGTTAGCTTTACGGTTGATAAGCAGGGATTTGCTAAAGATGCAACATTGATTGAATCTAAGGGACATCGTAAATTAGGAGATGCGACTTTAAAATCTCTGAAAAAATGGCGGTTCGCTCCAAAATTTGAAAACGGTCAACCCGTAGAAGCGCAAACGACCTATACGATGGAATTTAGGCTTCATTAACGCGTCCAATAGGTCTCTTTTTGATACTCTAATCTAAATATGGTTTATAATTCACACAGTCATTAAATACTATTGTGCGAACAATAAATTATAATGTGGTATGTCTGTAGAACTCAAAAGGTGAGAACAATATATGTTTATTAAAAAAGCATGTTGCATGTTAATAATATTATTGAGTACGCACACAATTCTAGCTTATCAATCAGGTGCTGAAAGAGAACTATCAAAGCAATTAACTGCTGCAGTTGCTGAAGTTAATTCTAGAACACCTTGGAAGCTCGATGAAGACACTCGCCTAGATTCCGCTGCGACCACCAGTAACTACATAATCTATACCAATACATTACTGAATTATTCTGTTGAGCAACTCGATATAGTTCAGTTTGACAAGATCATTATTGAGTCAGTTATTGGTTCACTTTGTGCGAATAAAGACTTAAAAAGTTTTATTGAATTGAAGGTAATCATGGTTTATCGTTATTTAGATAAAAATGGACAATATGTCAGTGAACTTTCCAAAGATATGGCATCCTGTAATTAGGGTAATCACTAAATCATGACAGCAGATCAACAGAGTTTCATAAATTCTCAGAAATTAACAGCCTGGGTAAAGTATGGTCTTTATCTACAGATAATAATCTCAGTCATAGCCAGCATTTCTGGGCTTATGGAATATCAGTTACTTACAGATTACGCTACAGGCGTTTATGACTCTCAGGAGCAGGCAGAACTTGATGGAATCGCCAATGATGAAAGGCAAGGAGTTGTAGGAATTATTCAAGTGATTATATTCATCGTTTCGGGTGTACTTATTCTCAAATGGATCCATCGTGCTAATTACAATTCAAGGCAACTAGGTGCAAAAGATTTAATATATACACCTGGCTGGTCTGTTGGTTGGTATTTTGTACCAATCGCGACTTTATGGAAACCATTTGAAGCAATGAAAGAAATTTGGAAAGCAAGTCATAAGCCCGATGACTGGCAAGATGTTGAGGTCCCAAAACTTCTATCTTGGTGGTGGTCCCTATGGATAATTTCCACTCTTACGGGTAACGCTTCTTTTAGGCTCACATTACGTGCAGAGGAATTGCAGGAGTTTATTAACGCTAATCTGGTTACCTTAGTCTCTGACTTATCTGCGATTCCACTGGCATTAATTATGATGAAAGTTGTTAGTGGTATCCATCAGGCGCAAATGAAAAATTCCAGACTTGAAGGCGCAACAATTGCAAGACAATGACTAATTTTTCAGATCAGGATAAAGCTTTCATGCAAAGGGCCTATGATTTGGCTTTAAAGGCTGAATCAGTTGATGAGGTGCCTGTAGGTGCTGTACTAGTATTAAATAATGAAATTATTGGTGAAGGTTTTAACTCACCAATAAACAACAATGATCCTACAGCACATGCCGAAATCCAAGCTATTCGACAGGCTTCTGAAGCGCTCCAAAACTACCGACTTCCAACGACTACTCTTTATGTAACATTGGAACCCTGTGCCATGTGCGCGGGTGCCTTGGTGCATGCTAGAATACAAAGACTTGTATTTGCTGCAAAAGATGCTAAAACTGGAGCATGCGGTAGTCAATTTAATGTGATTAGCAGTAATAATAAAAATCATCGGGTAAAATGTGAGAATGGTTTGATGGCATCTGAATCTGCGCAGTTAATTAGTGATTTTTTTTCTCGACGAAGAACTGAAAAAAAAGCTATAAAAAATAACAATTAAAAAATAAGAAAAGGAAGTGTTTTTGTCAATTCATCCAATCTATAAACATCGCTGGAGTGAACTGTTTGTTTGTGCAATTGTTGTTGCGCTAGTCTCTATGCTCATAAATGTTCAGAGTCCATCGGGCGTGATCATCATCGGTAGTCTTGCATCTACATCCTTGGCGGTTATGGTTGCACCCGGCTCACCGACCAACTCCATACGTTCGGTCCTTCTGAGTTATATCATTGCAATGTTTGTCTCGGTTACTGTAGGATTTGTATTCTCTTTTTATATCGATTCAATATTTAGTTCTTTAGTCGATAATCAAATGATCTTATTTTTTGTCAAGTTTTTAATCATGTTGATGTTCACCTTATTTTTGTTTGGATATTTTAACGCTTATCACCCACCGTCCATTGGTGCGATGTTAACGTATACCATTGATACCGGTTTTGATGACATTGGATTAATCATCGTTGTTCCTATGTCGGTAATTTTTATTCTTGCCTGTATAAAAAGTTACATCTATTACCGACATCCAGAACAATATAAATGGAGTGAGTTTGCACAAGAATTTTCAAAGTCCTATCGGAAAATCCACCGACAAGAGTTTAAAGTTATATCGAATAAAAAAGCGCTGCTGATAGCAAAAGCAATGAAAGATGAAGGTCTTGATGCTGACATGATTATTAAAACAACCAAGCTCACTGCTGCTGATGTTGAACATTTATAATCCTCCTCTAGATACCTGTACCCCTTAATCTATATGTCCTTCATCAGTTAATAAAATTTGCTGGGTGATGGTTAATTCACCCATTGTTTAAAATTAAATTTTCTAGGGTGTAATAATGTTTAAACATACACCACTAACTTAGGTACAAATTTAATATTATTTAATTCGACTATGAATACTGACTTTTACAAATCATCCATATTGCCTCATGCGGGTATCATCATCAAAATTTGCCGTGCCTATACCTATAATCAGCACGATTTTGAAGATTATTATCAAGAAGTTTGTCTGCAAATTTGGCGCTCAAGTGATAATTTTAATGGACAATCAGAATGGTCTACTTGGATTTATAGATTGTCATTAAATGTTTGTATGACATTGTTCAAGAAATCAAAAAAAAATAAAGGATTTGTCACTCAAGAGATACATGAAGATGCTGTTTATGAGACTACAGATTTTGAAGATGAATCTCTAAACCAGCTGTATGAGGCGATTCGTCGTCTCTCAGAAATCGACCGAGGTGTAATACTACTCTATCTAGAAGAGCAAACTTACCAAGAAATTGCCGATATTTTCGCAACCAGTCCGAACAATATTGGTGTGCGAATAAAACGAATTAAACAAAGATTAAGGAAATTACTCGATGAACAACACAATTGAAAGTATTTGGAAAAACGGTTTTGTCGATGATGAGACTCTCATTGTTCCAAATGTTAATAACCTCTATGACAGAAAATCAATTCACCTTATTGATCAGATGAAAGGCATGTTCCGATCAAATTTAAACGCAATTGCTATCGGCTCTGTTCTACAATTCACTGCACTATTTATGATGGGTATTCCAATCACAGGGCTTATTATATTTTTGATTCTTGCAACCATTGTATTTTTTGGTAATAAAGAAATGAAAAGACTTGATACCATTGATAAATCTGAGAATAGCTACAAATACATGAAAGATTTTAATCAATGGACTAAGCATCAAATTACACATTACACAAGATTGTATCGTTTTGTCTATCCCATGTTTTTACTTAGTTTTCCCATTGGCATTTGGTTCTCTGATAAAAAGCAGGCAGCACTTGCAGAGCTACAACTTATGTTTCCTGATTCAGTATCATTATCAGGTGTGCCCATAACTGTTATTGCTCTATTAATCCTGATGACGGTAATACTAAGCTTCTCCGGAGGTGCTCTTTACCGATTTGAACTAGGGTTAATGTATGGAAAGGTGATTACAAAACTTGAGGAAATCATTGCTGACATGGAAGAGTTGCGAAGCTAAAAGTCGTTAGCGACTCAGCGATTTTATCCCGTCATCAAGTCCATGGAGGGACAAATTATACATTTCATCTTCGAGAAGCTCTCTAACCATTCCGATGCTATGCGTATAATCCCAATACTTTTCTTCAACAGGATTGAGCCAGATGACTTTGTTGAATGTGTCTCTTAATCGTTGCATCCATATGTATCCCGGTTCATTGTTCATATGTTCAACACTGCCACCTCTATGAGATATCTCATAGGAAGCCATAGAGGCGTCACCGATAAAGATCACTTTGTATTCAGATGAATACTTTCTGAAAACTTCAATCAGCGGAGTGCTATCAGAATATCTACGCGAATTGTCTTGCCAGACATTTTCATAGATAAAATTATGAAAATAATAATATTCGAGGTGTTTAAATTCAGTTTTACAGGCGGAAAAGAGTTCTTCGCACACTTTTACATAAGGATCCATTGAGCCACCTACATCTAAAAAGAGAAGTACTTTTATCGCATTGTGACGCTCGGGAATCATTTTAATATCAAGCAAACCTGCATTCTTAGCGGTACTTGAAATGGTGTGGTCTAGGTCGAGTTCTTCATGAGCACCTGTTCGTGCAAACTTTCTGAGTTTTCTCAGTGCAACTTTTAAATTTCGTGTGCCCAGTTCAATTGAATCATCAAGATCTTTATATTCTCTTTTTTCCCAAACCTTAACGGCGCGTTTATTTTTACTTTCTCCTCCAACACGAATTCCTTCTGGGTGGAAACCGCTATGTCCAAAGGGTGAGGTGCCGCCAGTGCCAATCCACTTGCTACCACCCTGATGACGTTTTTTCTGTTCTTCTAAACGCTCTTTAAAGGTATCGAGTAATTTTTCCAGGCCACCAAGAGATTCAATGTTCGCTTTATCTTCTTCACTCAAGCTCTTCATGAATTCACTGCGCAACCAATCTTCAGGGATGAGAGCCTCTAAAATATCTTCAATATTTTCGAGTTCTTTAAAATATGCTGCAAAGGCTCGATCGTATCGATCATAATATTTCTCATCCTTAACCAAGCAGAGTCTGGCTAAAAGATAGAAATCATCAATGCTACAAAATGCGAGGCGCTGCTCAAGAGCACTCAGTAGAGCCAGTAATTCTTTAATAGAAACTGGGATCCCTGTTTTACGTAGCAGATAGAAAAAATTAATCAGCATGATGCAACGCTCTATCTAAGATTCGCGTCTTATCATAAATGCCAAGCGTTCAAGCATGTGTACGTCCTGTTCATTTTTGAGTAGGGCACCATAGAGAGGAGGAATTGCTTTTGTTGGATCACGCCCTTTTAAAATTTCTTCAGGGATGTCGTCAGCAAGTAGTAGCTTCAGCCAATCAATGAGCTCTGATGTCGATGGTTTCTTCTTAAGACCTGGAACATCACGAACTTTAAAAAAGATATCTAAAGCTTCTTTTAAAAGATCAGATTTTATTTTTGGATGATGGACTTCAATAATCTTTATCATTGTTTCCCTGTCTGGAAAACTAATGTAGTGGAAGAAACATCTGCGCAAAAACGCATCAGGGAGTTCTTTCTCATTATTACTGGTGATAATAATTAACGGTCGATTAACCGCTTTAATGACCTCACCGGTTTCATAAACATAAAACTCCATTTTATCGAGTTCTAGTAATAAATCATTTGGGAACTCAATATCAGCCTTGTCAATTTCATCAATGAGAAGGACTACCTGTTCATCTGAATCAAAGGCTTCCCATAGTTTGCCTTTTTTAATGTAGTTGCTGATGTCCCCAACCTTGTCATCTCCCAATTGCGAGTCTCGTAACCTCGATACCGCATCGTACTCATAGAGACCTTGGTGAGCGCGGGTGGTTGATTTGATATGCCACTGAATGAGTGGCATGTTTAGTGATGCCGCAACCTCTTCTGCGAGCATGGTCTTACCGGTACCAGGCTCTCCTTTAATGAGCAGAGGGCGCTCTAATGTTTTAGCGGCATTAACAGCCATTTGCAGTTCTTCTGTGGCAATATAAGACTTAGTACCAGTAAAATTCATTGGGTGACCCTTTTTATCTGAAAAAATGACCCTATTAATATTAGAATTACAAAGGTATAGAGGGTCAACGAACAATGCTTAAGTCTATCAAACTATTAGCATGTAACGATATCAGTTCGTGTCCTTCTATTGAAAATGATACAAAGATTTTAAGGATGCTATGAATACTTTAATATCAAAGAATATTAGTGAACTCATCGGCAATACGGACTTATTGCGCATCAATAGTCTTTCTAAGCTAACGGGTTGTGAAATTTTACTGAAGTGTGAACAACAAAACCCGGGTGGTTCAATTAAGGATCGGGCTGCTTTACAGCTTGTGAAAGATGCGGTTGAATCTGGAAAGTTAAAACCGGGAATGACCATTGTTGAAGGTACCGCTGGTAATACGGGTATAGGCTTAGCGCTTGTTGCTAAGGCACTTGGATTTAATATGCTGGTGGTGATGCCCAAAGGGCAGACACCTGAAAAGGAACGGATGATAAGACTCCACGGTGCAGAGTTATTATTGGTTGCTCCCTGTCCCTTTGCAGATCCGAATCATTTTTATCATACGGCTAAGCGACTTGGCGAAGAAAATGATAATTATTGGTGGTCTGATCAGTTTGAAAACATTAGTAATTCAAAGGCTCATTATGAAAATACTGCACCTGAAATCTGGCAACAGACGGGTGGCAATATCGATGCATTTGTTTCCGTTGCGGGTACTGGTGGTACCATTGGCGGTACCTCTAGTTATCTGTCAAAAATGAGCCCTTCCATGCTCACCTGGCTTGTGGATCCAGATGGTTCAGGGATTTATAACTTCTTAAAAGAGGGGAGCTATAAGTCTTCAGGCAACTCTTTCACAGAAGGTATTGGTATTATGCGGAGCGTTGAAAATTTCCGTCAGGCAAAAATTGATAAGGCCATTACTTTACCCGATCAAGATTTAGTCACAGTATCACGTGCGCTTTGTAGTGAAGATGCTCTACCACTTGGTAGTAGTTCAGCGCTTAATGTTGCGGGAGCTTTATACGCTGCTGCTAAGATGGGTGAAGGTAAAACAATTGTTACCTTTTCATGTGATCTGGCTGAGCGATCTTATTCAAAACTTTATAATGCTGAATTTATTGCAGAGAAAAATATCAGTCTTAATAAGGAAACCATTGAGCAATTATTTGAACGTTATAAGGCTGAAGATGAATCTAAAGTTTTGAGTCTCTAAAAAATAATATTTTCTTATGAAACTTAGAACTCGTAAAATGATTCATTAAGATAATGAACAACGGACTGTTTTTGTTTGTCCGTCCAGTCTTCACGTACAGCATTTTTTACACATCCATTAACGCGCTTGGTTAAAAGTTCAAGGCTGTTAACTTTGTGATCGAGCCGTGAATATACCGTGGTGGTATGACACTTTGTACATTTTGCGTCATGAAGGTCCTGACCAATGAGCACCAACTCTTCATTCTCAGCAAGGAGTATTGATGTACTAAATATTATTGTTAATAAGATGGTTTTAAAGATGCTCATGTTAATATCCAACTTTTCTTGTCTATAGTTTAAGTGTTGGTCGCTTACTCTTCATTTTCAGCTGCAACGTCCTCGATTGGTTTTTTAGCCTTTAGTTTTTTATTTTTAATCTTGTCAGTTTCAGGAGGTTTAGTTGTCGCCAAAAGCTGCTCAGCTGATTGGTCGTTTATTTCTGGTTTATTGAATAATGAGTCAGGCACATCAATCATCCACTGCAAGGTTTCGTAGTAACGCCTAATATTATCAACATATTGTACGGGTTCATCACCCCGGGCATATCCGTAACGCGTCTTCTTATAATACTTTCGTTGCCTCAGCAAAGGTAACCGTTCTTTTACATCAACCCAACGGTTGGGATCATCACCCTGTTTTTGAGTGAGTATTCGAGCATCTTCAACATGTCCCCAACCAATGTTGTAGGATGCTAAAGCAAGCCATGTTTTATCGGGTTCTTGCACGCGCTCTGGAATGCGCTTCAACACTGCGCTAAAGTATTTAGCTCCACCGGTAATACTTTTTTCAACATCGAGTCGATTTTTAATACCCAGCTCTTTTGCCGTAGTACGGGTGAGCATCATCATGCCTCTTACACCCGTTGGAGAGCGTGCATGAGGGTTCCAATGTGATTCCTGATAACTGATAGCAGCTAATAGGCGCCAATCAAGCTCAAGGCCCGCTGCCGTTTGAAAGAGCTCGGTATATTTGGGAAGTTTGTTCTTTGCGGCCTGTAGAAATTTTCGTGTTCCCACATAATCAAAATCTTCAACATGGCCATAGTTGCGCTCAATCAGTTGAGCGAGTTCTCCAGATGCACGGATGTCGCTAAAAAAGTTAATCGCTTCAGCTCTCAAGCTGTCATCATGGGTTTTATCAAAGGCCCAAGCCAATTGCTCCGGCTTTCCAATGCTAAATCCAATGGCCAGTTCAGGATAGAAACGTCGATTCAGTGCCAGCTCATTAGAATCGCTGATGGTGTAATCAATACTCTCATCAAGAATTTTCGCGAGTAAATCTTCGCTGGTATCTGTGACAGTTTCAGACCAGCCCAAGCTAGCATGCTTTTGTTTTAGTTTTAATAACTTTAGGGCGTGGGAACTATCAGCCATGACCCTTAAATCGCCTCTGAGTTGCTCTATATTACGGGGCCATCGTTTGCCCTGTTTGAAGACTAATTTTTGTGAGACTTCTTGGTAGGGTGGAGCAAAATAGAATTCATTTTTACGTTCTTCGGTAATGGTCAAGCCTGCCGCAGCGAGATCTGCAGTACCTTTTTGTAAAGCTGTGAGAATTTCAGTGATGCTGTCAACGGCTCTTATTTCTAACTTTAATCCAAGTCGCTCAGCAAATTGACTGGCAAGTTGATATTCAACACCTGCGGCTCCCTGATAACCTAAATAATAGGTGGTAGGACTCTCTCTAGTGACCACTCTGAGTGTGCCTCTGTTGAGAATTTGTTGCAGTTGGCTATCAGAGCTACTAAATTTATTACTCAATAAGATTATGGACAAACTAATGACCAAAAAAAGCATAAAAAGCAATCGGTAGGTGCTTTTCTTGTCTTTGTCAGAGACTATTGTGAGTGCCTGTTTGATATCCATAATCAGTATTAATTATTATTAACAAAAGATCCTTTTTAAATAGTACAACTAATTTGATTATAGCCTAATAAGCACCTTGGCACGATGGGCAATACTCAGGTATGATCGACTCAAATTTTGCTACTCATTTTTGACCGTTGAATTTTGGAGTTTTACATCAATGCTAACCTTGGCCGGCGCACCCTCTTTATCACGTTTTCGTAAACAACGCCTACTTTCCCAATGTCAGGAAATAGTTCCTGAAATTACCAACATCTATGGACAATTCATTCATTTTGTCGATTTAGAGAAAGATTTAGACGATCAACAAATGCTCGTTTTAGAGCAAATACTGATTTATGGGCCCAGTCGCGGAAACGAACAGCTTGAAAATAGTCTCATTCTAGTTATTCCTCGACCAGGAACCATTTCTCCCTGGTCTTCGAAAGCAACCGATATTGCTCATAATTGCGGACTTGCTTCAATTAGAAGAGTTGAGCGAGGAATCGCCTATCATTTCAGTACGTCTTCAAATGTGGAACTCACTGAGCAACAACGTACATTAATTCTGCCGTTACTGCATGATCGAATGACCGAAGTTGTTTTTGATCATTTAGATGCAGCTTCGAAACTTTTTAGCTTGCAACAGCCAAAGGCTTTCAAAACGGTTGATATTCTATCCGGTGGTAGTGCCGCATTAAGTGCTGCGAATCAAAACTGGGGTTTGGCGCTGGCAGAAGATGAGATTGACTATCTGGTTGAACAATTTAACAATTTAGGTCGCAACCCAACCGATGTAGAATTGATGATGTTTGCACAGGCCAATTCTGAACATTGTCGTCATAAAATTTTTAATGCGAGTTGGACTATCGATGGTGAAGATAAGCCTATTTCACTTTTTGGTATGATCAGAAATACTCATAAGCTTCACCCAGAGGGTACACTTTCAGCATACAGTGATAATTCTGCGGTAATGGCGGGTCCTATTGAGGAGCGCTTTTTTCCAGACTCTAATCATCAATACCAGTTTCATCATGAAGCGGTACACACCTTGATGAAAGTGGAAACTCACAATCATCCAACAGCTATTTCTCCACATCCAGGTGCTGCTACAGGCTCAGGAGGAGAAATTCGTGATGAGGGTGCCACCGGTCGAGGTTCAAAGCCGAAAGCTGGGTTGACAGGATTTTCGGTATCCAATTTAAAGATCCCAACATTACTACAGCCTTGGGAAACAGAGCACGGAAAGCCAGATCGAATTGTTTCTGCTCTAGACATTATGCTGCAAGGTCCAATTGGTGGTGCTGCTTTTAACAATGAGTTTGGTCGCCCGAATATCACCGGCTACTTCCGGAGTTATGAAGAGCGAGAAGCCGATGGTGACGAAAATCATCTGCGTGGTTATCATAAACCCATCATGCTGGCGGGTGGCATGGGTAATATTCGTGATGAGCACGTCCAAAAGGGTGATATTAATCCCGGACACCAAATTATCGTCCTCGGTGGGCCTGCGATGCTCATTGGTCTTGGTGGTGGCGCCGCCTCATCAATGACCTCAGGAAGTAGTTCTGAGGATCTAGATTTTGCTTCAGTCCAAAGAGACAACCCAGAGATGGAACGGCGATGTCAGGAAGTTATTGATTGCTGTTGGGCAATGGGTGAAAACAATCCAATCGATTTTATCCATGATGTGGGAGCTGGTGGGTTATCAAATGCGTTACCGGAACTGGTCCATGATGGTCATCGAGGTGGAGAGTTTGAGCTAAGGAAAGTGCCCAATGCTGAGTTTGGCATGGCACCGGTAGAGATTTGGTGTAATGAAGCGCAAGAGCGCTACGTGATGGCCATTGCAGAAGTGAATTTGCCTGTTTTTGAAGCATTATGTCAGCGCGAACGATGTCCTTATGCGGTTGTTGGCGTTGCCACAGATAAACTTCACTTGAGTCTTTCAGATGCGCATTTTTCAAAAGACACAAATATGCCAAGCGACATGCCCATTGATATGCCAATGGATGTCCTTTTTGGTAAAGCTCCAAAGATGCATCGTACGGTGACATCGAAACAAAAATCCACCCAGCCATTAACCATTGACGCTGACTTAGATGAAATGGTTAAGCGTGTATTGTCATTGCCTGCGGTGGCCGATAAAACATTTCTAATCAGCATTGGTGATAGAACCATTACCGGGATGATTGCCCGTGATCAAATGGTTGGCCCGTGGCAAGTTCCTGTGGCAGATTGTGCGGTGACCACGGTCACATTGAATTCTCACACGGGTGAAGCAATGGCCATTGGAGAACGAACCCCCATTGCGCTACTAAATTATGCCGCTGCTGCGAGAATGGCCGTGGCCGAATCAATTACTAACATTGCCTCGGCAGCAATATCTGATATTAGTGATATTAAGCTGTCAGCAAATTGGATGGCTGCAGCAGGTTGTGAAGGTGAAGATGCCGGACTATACGAGGCAGTCAATGCTGTGGGGATGGAACTTTGTCCTGCTTTAGGAATATGCATTCCTGTAGGTAAAGATTCAATGTCTATGCGTTCATCTTGGCAGGAACAAATTGATGGTCAAACGGTAGATAAATCTGTTACTGCTCCTTTATCTCTCATTATTACTGCTTTTTCTCCGGTGCGTGATGTCAGGAAATCACTGACTCCTCAACTACGCACAGACTTGGGTGATACAGAGCTCATCCTCATTGACTTAGGTGAAGGAAAGAATCGATTGGGTGCCTCTGCATTGACTCAGGTTTTCAAACAGCAGGGTGAAGAACCGGTTGACTGTGATAACCCTGATAAATTAAAAGCATTTTTCAAGGCAATACAGGATCTCAATAATGACAAACGCCTATTGGCCTATCATGACCGTTCTGACGGAGGGCTAGTCGCAACAGTCGTAGAGATGATGTTTGCAGGAGCCGTGGGAGTTGATCTAGATTGCTCATCATTAAAAGGTAATGCAGCTGAACTACTGTTTAATGAAGAATTGGGTGCGGTTGTACAGGTTCGTTCTGAACATGTTGATGAAACCATGAGCTATCTACAGGAGGTGGGCTTGGGAGATTGTAGTCATCAAATTGGCTCCCTAAACGAAGAGAACAATCTTGTCATTACAAAAAATGGTGAGCAAATCTATCAAAACTCAAGGCAGGATCTGCGCAATATTTGGTCTGAAACTACGTTGCATATGCAAAGCCTTAGAGATAATTCTGACTGTGCAAAAGAAGAGCATGACGCACGACTTGATATGAATAACCCCGGAATTAGTCCAAGTTTCACCTTTGACATCAACAATGATATTGCGGCACCTTTCATTAACTCGGGCATTCGGCCCTCAATCGCAATCTTGAGAGAGCAGGGCGTTAATGGTCAGCTGGAGATGGCGGCTGCATTTCATCGTGCAGGTTTTGACACCTTTGATGTTCATATGAGCGATATTATTTCAGGTCGTGTGAACTTGAATGATTATAAGGGCATGGTTGCCTGTGGTGGATTTTCATACGGTGATGTTTTAGGAGCCGGTGAGGGCTGGGCAAAATCAGCACTTTATAATCAACAGGCCAGTGATAACTTCCAAGCTTTTTTCAATCGCGACGACAGCTTTACGCTTGGAATATGTAATGGTTGTCAGATGTTGTCTAATCTAAAATCCTTAATTCCAGGTACAGAGCATTGGCCTCATTTTGTGAGAAATCGATCGGAGCAATTTGAAGGACGGGTGTGTATGGTTGAGGTTGAACAATCACCCTCCATATTCCTTGAAGGTATGGCGGGATCTAGACTTCCAATTGCCGTAGCACATGGTGAAGGACGGGCTCAATTTGCAACAGAAGAACTGAAACAATTAGCAACAGATTCAGGTCTTGTGACAGCACGATATGTCGATAATTATGGTAAGGTAACGACACAATATCCATACAATCCAAACGGTGCAGCTGAGTCCATCAGTGGTATGACAAACAGTGATGGTAGAGTTACAATTATGATGCCTCACCCTGAACGGGTTTATCGTAGCTTACAGAATTCTTGGACACCTGATGATTGGCATGAAGATGGGCCATGGATGAGGATGTTTAGAAACGCCAGAGTTTGGGTTAACTAAATTAGATTGATAGAAGATTTATTAGGAGTGAGTTTTGAAGGAACAGTTTGAAAAGCGATTAGCATATATTTCGAATCAACACATTTCTAAATCACTTCGTCAAATAAGGCGGGGGATCGAAAAAGAAAGTTTACGTGTTTCTCCAAACGGCCGCATTAGCCAGACCGAGCATCCCTACGGACTCGGGTCTGCCTTGAGTAATTCCTATATTACCACCGATTATTCTGAAGCATTATTAGAATTCATTACTCCTGCCTATGCTGATCCCAAAAAGCCACTGAAAGTATTGGAAAATATACATAAATTTACCTATCAGCACTTAGAGCATGACGAGCTTTTGTGGGTCGCAAGCATGCCCTGTGCGATGAATGATGAGTCTTCAATTCCAATTGCAAAATACGGTTCATCAAACTCTGGACAGATGAAAGAGATTTATCGATTGGGTTTGGGTCATCGCTATGGTCGCTTTATGCAAACCATCGCAGGTGTTCATTACAATTTCTCTTTTCCTGCTGAATTTTGGCAACATCTCGCTGATTTTGAAGGGTTTAAACCCACAGATGAACGCCCGATGCAAAACTTCATTTCTGATGAATACATGGGCCTTATTCGAAACTTTCGTCGAACCAGTTGGATAATCCCTTATTTGTTTGGTGCTTCACCTGCAATTTGCGAATCCTATCTACGTGGCAAAAAAAGCCATCTTGAACAGCTAGTGCCAGGCACTGTCTATGGTCCCTATGCAACTTCGTTGAGACTCGGTGATCTAGGTTATTCAAACAATGCTCAGGGCAGTATGGATATTACCTATAACTGTATTGAAGGTTATATTCGCGGGCTAGAGAGTGCCATACAAACTCCAGAACCACTTTATGAAAAAATTGGTGTTAAGGTTAATGGTGAATACCGGCAGCTCAACGCAAATTTACTGCAAATTGAAAATGAATATTACAGTAATGTTAGACCGAAAAGAGTCACTGAATCGGGTGAGCGGCCCACCAAAGCATTGCATCGTAGAGGAATTGAGTACGTTGAAGTTAGAGCCCTGGATCTAAATTTATTTGATCCCAACGGTGTTAGTAGCACACAAAGTGATTTTGTAGATTGTCTGTTAATTCATAACTTACTGACCTGTAGTCCATCAATTACAGCACGTGAAGAATCTGAGATTAATGAAAATAAACGAAGGGTTGTTGAATATGGTCGTCATCCAGCACTGAGATTAATTCATGATAATCGTGAGCTATCGATGCAGCGTTGGGCTAATTCGCTATTTTCTGAATTAAAACCCATTGCAAAAATGCTCGATGAGACTTATGGAGTCAGCAATTACAGTGAATCAATTAATGAGCTGTCAAGCTGGATTGAATCACCGGATAAGACTTTTTCTGGAAAGATTGTTAGCGAAATTAAACAACGCGGCGACGGATTTTTCGCCCTTGGCATGGATTATTCAAAAAAGCATGCTGAGCATTTTAAAAACTTAGCCCTTTCTGAGGAAGAGCAAAAGTGTTTTGAAAATGAGGCAGTACAATCACATCAAAAACAAAAAGAGCTTGAAGATGATACTAGCCAAAGCTTTGAGGATTTCTTAGCGTCCTATTTTGCTTAATGGACAAAAATAAGAAGACATATTTTATCAGTCTACTCATAGTTTATTTTGACCAAGAATAATTATTAAACAATAACAAACACTAAAGGATTAACGCATGACGATGAATCTTCCAACCCTGATCACCTTCGTCACCTATCTTGTTGGTATGTTATTCATTGGCAGCGTTGCCTTTAAACTGACCAATAACCTATCGGATTATTTACTCGGTGGTCGTAAGCTTGGCAGTGCGGTCACAGCTTTATCTGCTGGCGCATCAGATATGAGTGCCTGGTTACTTTTAGGGCTTCCCGGCTCAATGTATGTGGGTGGACTTAGTGCGGGTTGGATTGCATTAGGTCTGATCATTGGGGCTTATTTTAATTGGAAAATTGTCGCCCCTCGCCTCAGGGTTTATACCGAGATAGCCAACGATGCTATTACTCTCCCTGATTATCTTGAGAATCGATTTGCCGATAAAAGTCAGTTGCTAAGGGTAATCTCAGCATTGATCATTCTAATATTTTTTATCTTTTATACCTCATCAGGAATGGTGGCTGGCGCAACACTTTTTGAATCATCCTTTGGAATGGAATATTCAGATGCGTTAATCATTGGTGCTGTGGTGATTGTGTCCTATACCTTCGTGGGCGGTTTTTTAGCCGTATGTTGGACAGACTTTGTCCAGGCGATATTAATGATGTTAGCCATCGTTGTTGCTCCCGCAGTAGTTCTTTATGAACTTGGCGGCATCTCAAATACAATTTCTATTATCGATTCTGTTGATCCAATGCTGACCAACTGGAGTAATGGATTAACATTAATTGGATTTTTATCTTTACAGGCTTGGGGACTTGGTTATTTTGGACAGCCTCATGTACTGGTTCGCTTCATGGCCATTGAAAATGTTAATCAGGTTCCAAAGGCTCGGCGCATTGCTCTGAGTTGGATGTTTATTTGCCTCTTTGGTGCATTGCTTACAGGCATTGTGGGTATTGCTTATTTTCAAGGTCGTCCAGAATTTTCACTGCTCAGCGAGAATTCAGAAGCGGTCTTTATTTTACTCACTCAGGTGGTATTCAATCCATGGATAGCCGGTTTTCTGCTAGCAGCTATTTTAGCCGCTGTGATGTCTACAATCGATTCACAGTTACTAATTTGCTCAGGCACTATCACTGAAGATTTCTACAAGAAGTTCTTCAGACGTGATGCGTCAGAAAAGGAATTGGTAATGACCGGCCGGATTTCAGTACTCGTCATTGCTGCCATAGCGGTGTGGATTGCACAGGATCCCAAAAGTCAGGTGTTGTCTCTGGTAAGTTATGCATGGGCAGGATTTGGCGCAGGATTTGGTCCGGTGATACTGTTTTCGTTAATGTGGAGAGATATGACTAAAAACGGGGCACTGGCTGGGATGATTGTAGGTGCAATTACCGTTGTGCTATGGAAGCAGATGAGTGGCGGTATTTTTGAACTTTATGAACTACTTCCCGGATTTGTATTCGCATCTATTGCTATTGTTATAGCCAGTAATTTACAAAAACAAGCTAATTCAGAGGTACTAAAATCCTTTGATAAGGTTCAACAAATACTCAGTGAGTCCAAAATATGAATATACGTTCAGCAACAGTTCAAGATGTCCCTCAAATTTTAGAGTTCATAAAACATTTGGCCGATTATGAAAAATTATCTCATGAGGTGGTCGCTACAGAAGAACTGTTAGAGCAGAGTCTATTCGGTGACATTCCGGGTGCTGAAGTACTTATTGCTGAAACTGATGAGGGAGTACCAGCAGGCTTCGCGCTATTCTTCTCAAATTATTCAACCTTTCTAGCTCAGTTAGGCATTCATCTTGAAGATCTTTATGTACTCTCAGAATTTCGTGGTCTAGGAATCGGTAAGGCATTATTAAAAAAATTAGCGGCCATAAGTATTGAACGAAGTTGTGGTCGGCTTGAATGGGCGGTACTCGATTGGAATACACCCGCAATTGAATTCTATAAATCTCAAGGTGCAATTTTACTCGAGGGCTGGACGACTAATCGTGTCACTGGTGATGCGTTAATTAAGCTTGCTGCTGATTAACTGAAATAATAGAACCTTAATACGATGTCTGAATCGATTTGCAAATACTGTCCATCCATTCCTTCATCCTATTATTGTGAAGCCTGTGACATTAGCTTTTGTTTAAATTGTGTACCCGAAGACGCTCGTTATTTTCGGCCAAGGTGCACCCTTTGCCGTAATCACTTACAAACCCTTAATAGTGAACATGTGGTGGCTCCTTTCTGGACTCGCTGGGGCTATTTTTTCAAGATTGCCTTATCTCCAACCATTTTCTTAGCACTTTTATCATTTGCATTTTTAGGCAGTGTCATTTCAACCAATGGTCTTATAGCATCCACCATTAGTTTTTTTTATTGGAGC
Organism: Gammaproteobacteria bacterium; assembly: GCA_030589945.1. Lineage (GTDB taxonomy): Bacteria > Pseudomonadota > Gammaproteobacteria > Enterobacterales. Next base: position 23,118 of record JAUUZN010000001.1, read on the forward strand.
ACTTTATTGATGATGCTCTTTGAATTATCCAATGTTATTTCTGATGGGCGTTCAGATATCCCAACCGTTGCTGAACTTTGGAAAAAGGCAGAGCCTCTATTATTGCTGAAATTGCTCACTCAAGTGTTAATCACTATTTTAATGATAGGCATTGTTAACAACATACTGGGCCAATGGGCTGCTGTAAGTCTAATCATTTTATATGGGATTGGATTTCCTGCATCGGTACTCATACTCACCTTGGAAAAACGCTTTTTATCAGCGGCTAATCCAATGCGTATCCTGTATGTGATCACATCAATCGGTGCCCCTTATTTTTTATTGTATGGTTTCTGGTTACTGTCTGTTTTGTTGTCTTATCAGATGTATATGAAACAAATTGACGGTCCGATTTTATATAATATATTTGCTCTGCAGGTGAGCTACTATTTCTGGACGGTGTGGTTCGCACTGCTTGGTTATGTGGCCTATCAGTATCACCATAAGTTGGGTCTCGCTTTGTCACATCGACCTCAATATCAACATCAATCAACTGAACATACCAAGAGTCATTCAGCGAGCAAAGTTCGCACCTATAAAAAATCTAGTCCTGAAAAAAGCCCAGTGGTGAAAGAAGCTGAAATACTCGTTTCAGAAGAACGTCATGCAGATGCTCTTAATCTTTTACAGATGGCACTAAAACAATCATCGGTGAATATGGATGTGCATCGTTATTATTTAAAGTTAATGGTTGATCAAAAGGAATATAAACGTCTGTCGACCAGTGCGAAACATCTGGCGCGACAATTTTTACATCAAGATAATGTCTTGGAAGGTGCCCATATCACCGTGATCACAAAGGAGGCTATTAGCGATTGGCGTCCTGATTTAATTGAGGATCGTTTTAAAATCGCACTGAGCCTCATTAAAATGGGACGCCGCGATTTTGCACTTGATTTCTATCAGTCAATCATGACCAGTAGTGAAGACTCAGAGTTCATTGCCAACAGCTGTTTTGAAGCAGCAAAGTTACTCGCTGAGGATCATAATTGCGACCAGAAAGCGATTGAATGTTTGCGCCGAATTCTCATTGATTACCCAATGCATTCAATTGTCGCTGATGCGAAAACATATCTAGCAATACTAAAACAAAATACCACATCTAACGACTCATCCGATGACGCATTATTCATAGAAGATAATTAAAAATAGGGGTCAGAGTCGATTAAAAACTGTGGTCAGAAAATAGGGGTCAGAGTGAATTACCGCTTAGTAGTACGAGCGATAAATTAATTCACTCTGACCCCTATTTTTAAATTCACTCTGACCCCTATTTTCTGACCACAATTATTCAGTTAACTTAGGTTAAACAGTTTTCCTCTGACCATTTCTCGATAACTCTTTGGTGTTTGTTTTGTTCTTTGCTTAAATTGTCTTGAGAAATAGGCATTGTCTTTGTAACCGAGTCGATCGGCAATGTCCTGATGACTTAAATTGGTGTCTTTTAATAACTCATGCGCCGCTAAAATTTTAAGGTCAATACCATAGTTAAGTACTGACTTACCTACGGCCGATTTAAAACGTCTTGAAAAATTGCGAGTGCTCATATTTGCTAGATCACTGAGTGCATTTAAATCAAAATTTTGAAAATAATGAGTTTGCATCCATTGTTGAACTTCAATAATGCCCTCATCGGGATGTCGACTAGCACCTTTAGCAAACCATGGCTTGTCGTAAGTCCGATTGATTTCATGTCCATAATGTTGCTCGATTATTTGACTCACCTCTTTATTAAAAACATTTTCGATATAATAAAGCGTTAAGTCTACCAGTGCGTTAATGCTCCCTGTACAGGTTATCAATTCATCCTGTGTAATAAAATGCTGCCTTTGCAAGTTAACTTTTGGGTATCGTTTTTCAAACTCATCAAAGTAATACCAGTGTGTGGTCGCAACTTTATTGTCGAGAAGTCCGGCATGGGCTAATAAACAGACCCCAGTACCGGTTGCTACAATTTGGTGTCCCATTTTATTTTGTACAATTAACCAGTCGATGAGTGGTTTATTTTTACGAATGACAACTTCAGGGTTACCCCAAATGGGCGGAATGAAGATGGTGGTCGGTTCTGTCAATGAAGTTTTAACTGTATTTAGATTATGACTAGGCAGAATATTGATGCCATTGCCCATAGGTATGGGTTCGAGTTCATCAGTACTAGCTCCAACAACCAGACATTGCCAATCAAGGCGTTTACCCTGATGAGCACGAGCAATAGAGCGAGCTGAGCTGATCATTTCCATTGGAAGTGAGAGCCCTGTTATCAGAGCCTTGGGATAACATAAAAATAATGATGTCGGCATAGGTACAATGTCTTTAAATTATTGGCTTATAAATACAAAATCATGGCTAAATTATCCTACAACTGTAAGCAATTAGTCAATATAATGCAATCATCATCAAATAATATAATTAAAGAATAACTCCTTCTTTAAGAGAATAATATGACAACTCCTTTAAAACGGTTACCTGTAATTGTTGGATTCGGTGGCATTAATGCTGCGGGTCGAATTTCCTTCCATCATAGTTACAGGAGAATGGTGCATGATGCACTGCCCGATTCTGTAACTGGACCGATGTTTAAAGGACTCGCTAGCTTAACGAATCAGCCTGAAGGTACCAGTAAAGAACAACTTTTAGAGCAAACGCTCATCCGTAAAATTGAGAAACAGACCTTTGATCTCAATGAAATTAATATCCACAAAAAAGCACACATCAAAAAGAAAGATGAAAGCATTCATTTTGAGATCAGCAAGAAGCAATTACCTAAACATCTGCCCGATAATTGGACTGTAGAAGAACTCTCTGAAGATTTATTTTCAATCACCATTGATGGTGAACTCGAAGTAATGATGCCAGAAAAACATCAATCGCAAGTGACCAGTGCCGGACAATTACCCACTGGATTTGATCCTGCTATATTATATAATTCACGAAACCAACCCAAGGGTTTGCAACTCACAGTCTTTGGCGCTTCAGATGCTTTGCAATCCATTGGAATAGAATGGTCTGAAATTCTTAAACACATAGAGCCCGATGAAGTATCCGTTTATGCCGGATCGGCCATTGGTCAGTTGGACGATTTTGGAGGCAGGGGACTTGCCCAAGCATGGCTTAAGGGTGGGCGTGTAACTTCCAAGCAAATGCCTTTGATGCTGTCACAAATGCCGGCCGACTTTATAAATAGCTACATCATTAACAGTGTTGGCGCAACGGGTACCAATATGGGCGCCTGTGCAACATTTCTCTATAACTTGAGACAAGGCATCGGTGATATTCAATCGGGTACTTCAAGAGTCATCATTGTTGGCGGTGCTGAAGCAGCTGTGGAGCCAGAAGTGATCGAAGGATTCCGCGCGATGGGAGCCTTGGCCGAAGATCAAAGGCTCTGTAAATTAGACGGTGTTGAGGTTGCTGACAATCGTCGCGCCTGCAGACCCTTTGCAGAGAATGCTGGATTTACAATTTCAGAGGCAGCACAGTTTTTCATATTAATGGATGATGAACTAGCATTAGAATTAGGCGCCACCATTTATGGTTCTGTTGCCGATGTTTTTGTGAATGCCGACGCCAATAAAAAATCGATCTCATCACCGGGTATTGGTAACTATGTCACCGTGGCAAAAGCCATGTCTCTGGCTAAAAATATTTTGGGTGAAGAAGGCGTCAAGCAGACCTTTGCACAGGCACATGGAACAGGAACACCACAAAATCGTGTGACGGAATCACACATTTTAAATGAAGTCGCAAAATCCTTCGGAATTGAAAATTGGAATGTTGCGGCAATTAAATCCTATGTTGGACATTCACTAGGACCAGCAGGTGGCGATCAACTAGCTGCCACTTTAGGAGTTTGGGAATACGGGTTGATCCCTGGTATCAATACTATCGATAAAATTGCCGATGATGTTTATGACTCAAATTTACATTTCTGTATCGAGCACACTTCGGTGGGTGAAAAGGGCATTGAAATGAAAGCTGCGGTCATCAATTCCAAAGGTTTTGGTGGCAATAACGCAACGGGACTCATTTTATCGCCGACCACCACCATGGAGATGTTAGAACACAAACATGGTGCAGAGACGATGAACCAGTACCACTCCACAAACAAGTCTGTCGCAGCGTCAGCGGCACAATATGATCAGGCCGTTATCAATGGCGAATTTAAAGCCATCTACCATTTTGGTACTGAAGTAATGACTGCTGATGATCTGGTGATATCAGATAAAGGTATTGAACTGTCGAATTTTGAAAATAAACTTAACTTTTCTCAGGAAAATCCGTATTCTGACTACTGCTGAATATTAATGATGATATTCAGTTTAAGGGATCTGAGCTGATGTCATCGAATCATTCAATTAAAGAAATACTTGAGAGCCGTTCTTCTGTTAGAGCATTCACCGATAAAGTCATCGATGGACAACTTATAGACGATATTTTTACCTCAGCACAACGCTCGGTTTCTAATTGTAATGTCCAACCTTGGCAATCACGCGTAGTTACCGGTGAGATGCGCAACCGACTTGAGAAAGAATTATTGGCACAAATTTTAGGTGGCGCTGAACCAACTCCAGACTTTGATTGGTTACCACGGTATAAGGATGTTCATCGTGAGCGACAGTTTGGTTCTGCAAATGCGCTTTACGGTGCTATGAGTATTGAGCGAACGGATAAACGCGCACGACAAGCTTCGATGTTACGCAATTGGTCATTCTTTGATGCTCCTCATGTAGTGTTTTTTTGCATGGATAAATACCTGGGAATCATGGGTGCTGTGGATATGGGCATTTACGCTCAATCCTTGTCACTACTCATGGAGGAACAGGGCATTTCAAGCTGTATGCAGGGTGCCTTAGGACAATTTCCCGATCCAATTAGAGACGCTCTAGAAATTCCCGATGATCAGGGTATATTATTCGGCATGTCCTTTGGTTATGCCGACGGTAATGCTGCCGTGAACAAAGCAAAAACAAATCGAGCAAACCTTGGTGATGCCGTACAATTTTACAGCTGAGAACCTTGTCATGTCCGCTCAAAATATACCCTTTATAAGTCAGTATAAACCTGAGAAACAAAAATTTTGGGTCGAACGCCTTAATAAAGTAATGCCCGATAAAAACTTTATTCTTGCAGAAAAAATTGATATTAAGAGTCGTTCAAATTATCAGTATGCTGTTGTGGCTAATCCAGCGATTGACGAACTAAAGACTTTTTCAAATCTGCAATGGGTTCAGAGTTTATGGGCAGGTGTTGAAAACCTCATACAGCCTGCCAGAGAATTAGGATTTAATATTCTTCGTCTCGTTGATCCCCAACTCTCAAATACTATGACAGAATCGGTGCTTGCATGGTCTTTGTATTTACAAAAAAAAATGCCGAGCTACCTAAAACAACAGTCTGACAAAGTTTGGAATGAACTAGAAATTTCTTCAGTGGCAGATACCACTGTTGGAATTTTAGGCCTCGGTCAATTGGGTGAGAACAGTGCAAATCGTCTTCTTGCAAATGGTTTTAATGTGATGGGTTGGAGTCGAAGTCCTAAAAATATACCGGGAGTGATTTCTTATTCGGGTGATAGTGGTTTTATTGAATTAGCAAAACAGTCTGACATTGTGGTGGTGTTACTACCCTTGACCGCTGACACACATCAAATCATTAATGCAAAATTTATTGCTAACTTACCTGATGGCGCATCAATTATTAACTTTGCACGTGGAGCCATAGTCAATGATACCGATTTAATTGAAGCCCTCGATGAAGGCAAACTCTATCAGGCCGTGCTCGACACCTTCATTGAAGAACCACTACCGCAACAAAACCTATACTGGACTCACGAAAAAGTAACATTATTACCCCATATTGCTGCATCGACGAATCCTCAAACCGCTGCGATTATTGTCGCTAATAATATGAAGTCTATTGAGGAAAATGGCGGTTTTAGCGGAGTGGCTGAAGCTTTGATTGATCTCAAAAAGGGCTATTAAACCCGTCACTTAATTCGAAAGTGAAACCTTTTAATGTCCATCGTTATAAAGTAACGAACTAAATGTTCCCTCGGTCGTCTAGCGTTTGTGTCTCTGAAATTACAGTTTATTGTGTGAGCCATCACAAAGAGGCGCCATCTTGGAGTGTTTACAACCACAGAAGGCTATTTTACGGGAAGTTGTAGCCTCATACATCACCGGCTTAATGTCAGTTGTAGAATGACTGCCATCACAAAATGGTTGTGACTTACTGAGCCCACAAGCACACCAGAAGTATGTTTTACCCTCTTCAACATCGGTAAAGATTGCGTTTTTTTCAGCGATTACAGGTTCGGTCATTTTTGCCTCTACTTTTTATCTATAATTAATTAATATTAAAGTACCTTAACACTATGAATCACTCAGATGTAAATAAGAATGATTCAACCTAATAACGATAGGATTGGATGATAATATTTACAATGATTTTAAAATAGTACAACACAATTTATTGTTTATTCGGTAAAATACCTACATATATTTTGCAGGCTGAAAACCATTTGTTGGCCATTTTAAGTTTAAAAGAATTATTATAAGGATCCACCATGCTTTTTAACGGTTCCCTCACTACAGATTGTCCTATTCGTCAGAAGATGCGTGATTTTTATCGTCTTGACGAAAACTCCGTCATGGATGAGATTCTACCTTTAGCAGAAATTGAAGGTGCTGCCCGTAGTCGAGCCTGGGAGAGAGCGCGGCAACTCGTGGTGAACATTCGAAAAGAAAACCAGGGTCAGGGTGGTATTGACGCACTATTAAGTGAGTTTTCATTGTCATCTGAAGAAGGTGTTGTACTGATGTGCCTCGCTGAAGCATTACTACGAGTGCCTGATGCTGAAACACAGGATAGATTGATCAGAGATAAATTGGCGACTGGAGACTGGAGTTCGCATATTGGCAATAGTGATTCTCTGTTTGTGAACGCTTCATCTTGGGGGTTGTTGGTTACCGGCAAAATGGTTAATTATACCGATGACGAAAAGCACACCCAGTTTGGAATCTTAAAACGAACCATTGGCCAATTGGGTGAACCGGTTATTCGACGTTCAGTTCAGTTTGCTATGAAAATAATGGGCAAGCAATTTGTCATGGGACGTACCATTGATGAAGCCCTAGAGCGAGCGGTTGAAAAAGAAAATAAAGGCTATACCTATTCCTATGACATGCTCGGAGAAGGTGCTAGGACCATGGCCGATGCTGACCAATACTTTGAAAGTTACCGCCTTGCTATTGAATCAATTGGTCAGGCTGCAAAGGGTCGAGGCCCCATTAAAAGTCCCGGAATTTCAGTGAAGCTTTCCGCCATACATCCACGATATGAATTTAGTCATTCGACTCGCGTCATGGATGAACTGGTTCCTCGATTGAAGGAATTGGTTCTTCTAGCAAAAAAATATGATATTGGGTTCACCGTTGATGCTGAGGAAGCAGATCGTTTAGATATTTCATTGCAAGTTTTCAAATTGGTTTTTTTAGATGACGAACTTGAGGGCTGGGATGGTTTTGGATTGGCTGTTCAAGCGTATCAAAAGCGTGCAATTCATGTCATCGATTGGCTTAGAAAATTGTCACTCGAATCGAATCGTAAAATGATGGTGCGTCTGGTTAAAGGTGCCTACTGGGACACGGAAATTAAAACCACTCAGCAGGATGGGCTTGAGCAGTTCCCAGTATTTACTCGAAAAGCATCTACTGATGTCAGTTATCAGGCCTGTGCAATCAAATTGATGAAATATCGAGATTCTATCTTCCCTCAGTTTGCAACTCACAATGCCTATACTGCTGCAACCATCATTGAAATGGCCGATGGCGCTACTGATAACTTTGAATTCCAACGATTACATGGAATGGGAGAATTACTATTCGATCAAATTGTCAATGAAGACAAGGTACAGTGTCGGGTTTATGCACCGGTAGGACAACATCAGGATTTACTGGCCTACCTTGTGCGCCGACTTCTTGAAAATGGAGCAAACTCTTCATTTGTAAACGCGATTGTTGATGAGTCAAAATCGGTAGAATCGTTACTTTTTGATCCTCTAGAAAAAATAGCAAGTCTTAAAAATAAAGCAAACCCAAATATCAGTTTGCCCGTTGATCTGTTCGCTCAAGAGCGTAATAACTCAAAAGGCATCGATCTTACCGATATTAATGTGCTTATTCCACTGAGAGAAAATCTTCAAAACTGGTTTGCTGAGCATCAACTTTCGGCATCAGAAATTCCTGAGGGTTCCAGCGCGGTTCTAAACCCCGCGAATCATCAACAACTCTTGGGTTTCTTAACCCATCATGATGAAGCTGGGATGTTGCAATTACTCGAAAATTCAGAAATTGCTTTTGAAACGTGGTCATCTCGTCCAATGATCGAAAGGGCAGGATTATTAAATCAGATTGCCGATGTTATTGAGGCACATCGTGATGAACTCATCGCACTTTGTATCAAAGAGGCAGGGAAAGTTGCCCAAGATGGTGTTGATGAAGTCAGAGAGGCAGTCGATTTTTGCCGTTATTATGCTGCTCGTGCCATAGAGCTAGCCTCTGATCACCGACTGGAACCTCGTGGTGTGGTTCTTTGTATTAGTCCATGGAATTTTCCTTTGGCGATCTTTCTGGGGCAGGTTGCTGCAGCCATAGTGACGGGCAACACGGTCATTGCAAAGGCAGCAGAACAAACCAGTCTCATAGCCATACGCACCATCGAACTGATGACCAGTGTCGGATTACCAAAACATGTGGTTCAATCGGTGATTGCCCGAGGTAGTAAGGTCGGGCAAATCATAATTCCCGATAGCCGAGTGAAGGCGGTGATGTTTACCGGTTCAACGGATACAGGTACGCAAATTTCTCAGACATTAGCCGCTAGAGGTGGAGAACAATTACCCTTAATTGCTGAGACTGGTGGTCAAAATTGTATGATCGTTGATTCAACGGCCTTACCAGAGCAGGTGGTTGATGATGTCATATCATCAGGTTTCCAGAGTGCTGGTCAACGTTGTTCAGCGATGCGGGTGCTATTTATTCAGGAAGAAATAGCCGATTCTGTGATCGAAATGATCACTGGAGCCATGATGGAATTAACGGTGGGAGATCCTGCTCAATTATCGACAGATGTGGGACCGGTGATTGATCAAAAGGCTTTGGACTCTCTCAATAGTCATGTTGAATATTTAAAAGATAAAGCAACATTACATTATCAGTGCGCACTTCCCGATATGGGTGAGGTCGGTCATTTCTTTTTTGCCCCGCGCCTTTATGAAATTGCTGATCTATCCGTTCTAAAAGAAGAGGTTTTTGGACCCTGTGTGCACGTGATTCGGTTTAAGGGTAGTAATCTTGAACAGGTTATAAATCAGGTCAATGACACGGGCTTTGGTTTGACCATGGGCATTCACTCGCGCATTGAAAGTCGAGCCGATCGTTTGGCTGAACTATCGAAAGCAGGCAATATTTATATCAACCGAAATATGATTGGTGCTGTTGTGGGCGTGCAACCCTTCGGTGGTCGTGGTTTATCAGGAACGGGTCCAAAAGCAGGTGGTCCTGGATATTTGTTAAGACTACTAAGAGAGAAGGAATTTGAACAGAATCTTCAAAGTACTCACCAAGCTTCAGATGTTGTTGAAATCTCACATACTGAATCTGAACAAATTGAGCTTAACGAGCAGGTTGAACAATTACTAAGCCGATCATCAATGAGTAACGACAACTGGAGAATGACAGCCCTCAATGATCGTATCTCTTATATACGACAGTTATTGGCCAAAATTGCTTCCGTTGACAGTGTTAATGAACTGGCTGATGATTTAGAACAATCTCTGGTCGACGCTCGTACTCAACTCAATTATATTGAAAGTAGAATTGCAAAACCATTGGTTTTGCCCGGGCCAACAGGTGAATCTAACAAGCTTTATCTCGAGCCAAGAGGAACGGTAGTTTGCTACGCTGATAAAGACACCAGCTTTAACTTTTGGCTGATTTCTATTATTACTGCGCTAGCGACGGGTAATACTGTGGTGACCGTGGTCTCCGATTTATTTCATACCGAAGCATTGGCATTTCGTGATAAGTTTCTTGCTACAGGGGTCGCAAAAGGCGTGCTTCAGGTTGCTAAACTTGATCAACTAAAGACCGTACTGGCTCATCCAGTGATTAGTGCAGTGGTGATTGGTAGTGGCTGTGAGCATAAGAGTTTCGTTAACACACAACTTGCTGCTCGAATTGGGGCTATTTTACCGGTTATTAGTGCTGAGTATTACGATACTTTAATCAGACGTTTGCTTACTGAAAAAACTGTCAGTATAGACACCACAGCATCAGGGGGTAATACGTCTCTGATGACTCTTGCTGATGATTAACTCACTCAGGAACCATCCACCACCTTAACGGGGTATCAACACATCAGGGTTAGTTAATTCTTCTACACAAAGTGGTTCTGATGTTGATGCCGATTGTATTAGCCCAACTCTCTGCCACTTTTGCCATTGCAGATCTTGTTTATTCCAAAGCCGTTTAATACTACGATAAAGAGCCTGAAATTCGACAACATCAATCACATAAAAAAGTAGCCAGGCGACAGGTGCAATTAATATTAAGTTGCTATGAAATTGCGACCTAGCATCAAAGATGACCTGAATCGTTATGATGGTATTGATAAACAGAATTACAAACAGTAGTGGCATATAGTCATTGGCGATAATGGTATATCCGTAAAATATAGTGAGTAGGAACCCTTCCAGTAGCAATGTTAATTCTGCGTACATCGCAACAGGTAAAAGCAACATAGAAAGATACGGACTATGATGTTTTCTTAAGCTGAAAAACAGTTTACGGTGTTTAATGAACGTCAATAATCGACCATATTTCCATCGTAATCGCTGGTTAAACAAGCTTTTCCAATCGGATGGACCTTCGGTATAAACGATAGCATCTGCTGCATAACGCGTTTTATAACCCAAATTCAGCAGTCGTGTAGACATTTCAATATCTTCGGTGATTAATGCTTCATCAAATCCACCTACCTCATTGAGAATACTCCGTCGATAAGCTGCAGCAGCTCCACCAACGATATACACTGAATTGAATGTTGAATCAGCTCGTTTGAAGAAAAAACCATAGAGATATTCAAGTTGCTGCAATAATTCAATAGGTTTATTACGATTTCCAATAATGACATTTCCAGCCACAGCGGCTACTTTCTCATCTGTAAATCGTTGCACCATTTTAGACAGAGTATCTTTGTCCATCAAACTGTCTGCATCGAGGGTCATTATAAAATCACTTTTGCTCAGTTTAAGGCCTTGATTGAGCGCTTTCGCTTTACCACCATTTGGCAGTTGCAGATAGCGAATGGTCGTTTTGGAATTGCTGCTTTTAACAAATTGTTTAATAAATCGATTGACCAGTTGATGGGTATTGTCAGTGGAGCCATCATTAATCACGATGACTTCAAAATTAGGGTAATCACTGGCGATTACAGATTCGAGCGTTTTGATAATGCCAACCTCTTCATTCCAAGCTGGAACTAAGACACTTACAGTTGGTGTGGAACTGACTTTTAAATCTGTGGTATTAATACTTCTTCTTCGTTCAACAAAGGAATAAAAGGGTAAAGTGACTAGCTGAATGACATACTTGATGATGATGGGCAGTAGGATAATGAATATTCCAACTCTTAGACCTGTTAGTGAGTCATAGGCAATATAGTTTGTTGTGAATGCTAAATAAACAACGCTAGCTGTTATACAGTAAAGAACAAATAATGTCCCAGTACGCTTGAGGGTCGAATTTAGTTGATTCATAAGAATTTCACTGTTTGATAAATCTACACTGTAAATGTGCAAATTTACGCCGACATAATCGTCTGATATCCAATTTGGTTGCGGATTATGCCACTGAATGCGAACCAGTGGAAGTGTTTTGATTAAAAAATGAGCACTGCGTTGCAATAGTGTTATAACGACCTAATGGAACTTAAATTGATTAATTAATTTCCAGATATTCCATGGCTTGTTGTAGGGGGGATTGATTTGGATTATTAAGGTCTATCCAATGAATAATGTGACCCTTACGTTCAACTCTTCGTAACCAGGTGTGTTGTTTTTTAGCAAACTGATGGATTGCTGTATTTAATAGCTCAAATAGTTCATTAGAGTCTAATTGTCCCTTGAGATGTTTGGCGATGAACCGATACTCTAGCCCAAGGAAATCCAGCTTTTCCAAACTGACGCCATTGTTTATAAGTGTCTCAACTTCATCGATCATTCCATCTTCAAATCGTTGCTTGAGTCGAGTAGTAATATTTTCTCTCACACGACTTCTCTCTAAACTTAGAGCAAAAATAAAGGGGGTAATCTTCGGCAAGGGCGGCAAAGATGAGCTGTTTTTTAACTCAGCTTCAGCTATTTCAATGGCCCTGATAATTCGCTCTGGTTCAATTAAATCGGTGGTGTTATGTTGCTCAGGTTTGAGTTTGAGTAAACGCCCAGCAAGCTGTTCTTGGTTTAAAAGGTTAAGTTCTTTTCTAAGAGACCTGTTTTCATCGACCTTAAGCATTCGGTAACCATTAAGAACAGAATCAACATATAGGGCTGAACCTCCAGCTAGAATAGGTATGGATTTGTTTTCGGTAACCTGTTTAAAGGCCTGATAAAAGTCTTTCTGAAAATCAAATACATTATATTCATAGTCGGGATCAACAATATCAATAAGATGATAGGGGATATCACCGTATTCTTTAAGATCTTTACCACTGCCGATGTCTAGACCTCGATAAACCTGCCGAGAGTCTGCTGATATGATCTCAGCCTTTAGTTTTTTGGCTAAGGATACAGCAAGATTTGTTTTACCGGTCGCAGTAGGGCCAAGTATTGCAATTAGATTATAATCTTCAACCATGTTGAGTACTTTCATGTGTCCTGTTGATCAGACGTTTAAAATATTGATTAAATTCTGACGCTGCTAAGATGAGTCAATTGCTAGAATAAACAGCGGCGCAAGCATCGTCAATTGAAACTGATTAAACCCTGTCATCAAAATGCTATTAATAATAGCGATTATTAATAAAAAGAGAGCATCTAATTTGAAAATTAAGTTGAATAATAGTCAGTAAAAAGGGCCTCTCAATTGCTATTAACAGTGACTCTATGATTTAATTCTAACTATCAATCAACTTGAAACATTTGTAGTGAAAATTCGATGGAATTTTCATAATCAGGAACCTAATGAAAACGAAGCTAAATAACGTCAATGTCTACGAAGAACAGATTCTCAGCACACCTGTAGATTTAAAAATGGAATTCCCTCTCTCTGATAAGGGTCGGGCTAACATCCTAGACTATCGTCACCAGTTGGGTGAAATCATGGAAGGAAAAGATAAGCGATTGCTTATCGTGACCGGTCCTTGTTCAATCCACGATATCGATTCAGCCAAAGAATATGCCAGAAGATTAAAAAAACTCCATGATAAATATGCCGATAAATTTTTTATTGTCATGCGAGTCTATTTTGAAAAGCCGAGAACCACGGTGGGTTGGAAAGGGCTTATTAATGACCCTTTTTTAAATGATACCTTTGATGTAGAAGCAGGGCTTCGCAAGGCACGAGAATTACTAATCTGGATCGCGGAACTCGGACTACCCGCTGGTACCGAAATGTTAGACCCGATTACACCTCAATATCTTGCAGAACTTTTCTGCTGGTCGGCCATTGGTGCCCGCACTACTGAATCACAAACTCATCGAGAGATGGCGTCTGGATTATCGATGCCGGTTGGGTTTAAAAATGGCACCGATGGAAACGTTGAAGTAGCAATCAATGCCTTGAGTTCTGCGTCAAATGAACATAATTTTCTTGGAATTAATACTGAAGGTGCGGTGGCATTAATCAAAACCAAAGGAAATCCTCATGGTCACATTATTTTACGAGGCGGAAAAACGCCTAATTATGATTCTGTTCAGGTTTCCATTTTAGAAGAGAGATTAAAGGAAGAGAAACGTCCTTCTCGATTTGTTATCGATTGTAGCCATGGAAATTCGGAAAAAGATTATAAGCGACAACCTTTGGTGCTTAGAAACGTGATTGAACAAATTAAACAGGGCAACCAATCTATTGTAGGTGTCATGCTTGAAAGTCATTTATCGGAAGGGCGGCAAAATATCAATTTGAATGACGGCCAGATGAAGTACGGAGTTTCAGTAACGGACGCCTGCATTGGCTGGGAAACAACTGAGACTGTACTCGAAGAAAGCTATCAGGTACTAAGAAATTTATAACGGGTTAAAGGATTATTTATGGGCAGTTCAATTAAAATACACCATCGTGCTTGTAATCTCTGCGAGGCGATTTGTGGCCTTGAAATTACCGTTGAGAATGAACGTATCACTTCCATAAAGGGAGATAAAAACGATCCCTTGAGCAAAGGTCATATCTGCCCTAAAGCGGTCGCACTGCAGGATATCTATAATGATCCTGACCGATTAAAACAACCGGTTAAAAAGACCAAAGATGGTTGGCAGCAGATATCGTGGGAGCAGGCCTTTGATGAAGTGATATCAGCGATAAAGTCGACACAGAAAAATTATGGGAATGATGCAGTCGCAATCTACCAAGGCAATCCAACCGTCCATAATATGGAAGCGATGCTTTATGGTCCAAGCTTTTATCGCTCACTAAGAACCAGTAACCACTATTCTGCTACATCGGTGGATCAACTTCCTGAACAACTTGTTTCATTGAAGATGTTTGGTCATAGTTTGATGATACCTTTGGCCGATCTAGACAGAACTGACTTCATCATCATTATTGGAGCTAACCCCGTTGTTTCTAACGGCAGCATGATGACCGCTCCTGGTGTAAAGAAGCGATTAAAATCAATCCAACAACGTGGTGGAAAAGTCGTTGTCATTGACCCTCGAAAAACTGAGACTGCCAAAATGGCTGATCAGCATTTATTCATCACGCCCGGCACCGATGCACTTTTGTTACTCGCCATGCTGCAGGTTGTTTATGACGAAAAATTAGGGACCCTAGGTTCTGTTGCAGATTTTGTTAAGAATTTTGAAGATATTGAGAGTTTGGTAAAACAATATACACCTGAATCGGTCGAAAAAATTACGGGTATAGAGGCCTCTCATATTAGACAGCTAGTTCGTGATTTTTGCGGTACACCAAAGGCAACCTGTTATGGTCGAATAGGCGTTTCAACGCATGAGTTCGGAACCCTCACGCAATGGTTGATTGTCGTTTTCAATATCATCACGGGCAAGTTAGATATTGAAGGAGGGATGATGTTCAGCAAACCCGCCATTGATGTAATGAAGAAGCGCTCAGCAAAATCCAAAGGGTTTGCAGATAAACATACTCGTGTTAGCGGGCTCCCCAATTTTTCTGGTGAGTTTCCGGTGGCAGCGCTGGCTGAAGAAATAATGACGGAAGGCTCGGGTCAAATAAAAACATTAATTACCCATGCCGGAAATCCTATATTGAGTACGCCGAATGGACGTCAGTTAGAATCAGCATTCAAGTCACTAGATTTCATGGCTTCTATTGATTTTTATATTAATGAGACCACCCATCTTGCAAATATTATATTGCCCCCCTTATCCATTTTAGAACGGCCTCACTACGATTTAGTGTTCCATAGTCTGGCCATTCAAAATACCACGACATTTTCAGAACCCGTTTTTAAAGCACCCAAAAACACCCGATCCACTGCAGACATCTATTTGGAACTCATCTGGAGATTTAACACAAAAGATAGCTACTCGAAGTTGATGGGCTGGATAAAAAAAATCGTCGTTCAAAAATTGGGGTCAGAGTGGATTATTAATAGAATGTTAAAGAGAGGTTTTTACGGAAAGTCACATGGTTTAACCATCAATAAATTAAAGAATAATCCTAGTGGCATTGATTTGGGTGCACTGAAACCCTCACTACCCAAGCGACTCTTTACTGAGGATAAGAAGATAGATTTGGCACCAGAGATATTTATTGAAGATATGAAGCGGCTTGAGAATTTTATTAGTCGCACTGAGTCACAGAAAAATTCTGCTTTTGATTTTTTACTGATAGGACGTCGAGACCCAAGAACAAACAATTCATGGCTTCATAATAGCCACCGTATGGTTAAAGGAAAGAATCGATGCACAGTACTCATCCATCCAGAGGATGCAGAAAAAATCAGTATTACTGATGGTGACGAGGTGGTTGTTCAGTCTCGTGTGGGCAAACTTAATATTATTGCCTCGATTACAGACGAGATGATGCCCGGCGTAATAAGCATTCCTCACGGCTGGGGGCATGAAAACCCTAATATTGAATTAAGTATTGCTAAAGATCATGTTGGAGTGAATGTAAATCTCCTCACTGATGAGAAATTCATTGACCAATGTTCGGGTAACGCAGCACTAAATGGTGTACCTGTAGCGGTTACAGCATTTAAAAAGTCTCCCAACAAAAAGAAAAATAAGACCATTGATACTATGCAGAAAGATTTATTCGAATAAATATTGATCGTTATCAAGCTAAAAACTAAACAACACTGGATTTTTCACTTTAGAGTATTTACTCTTAATCATTAGATTTTAATAACTGAAAAGGGAACAATGATGGCACATATAGTTATTTTAGGTGCAGGGGTAGGCGGATTGCCCTGTGCGTACGAAATGAAAGCTGAACTGTCTAATGATCACCAAGTTACGGTTATTAATGACCGCGATCATTTTCAGTTTACGCCTTCAAACCCTTGGGTGGCAGTCAAATGGAGAAATGCAGACGATATCTCTGTAAAGCTTGAACCGGTACTGACTAAAAAGGGTATTAATTTCATTCAAGGTACTGTGACTAAAATCAACGCTGAGGATAATAACTTGGTTGTTGGTGAAGATCAGACGGTTGATTATGATTACCTTGTTATTACCACTGGTCCAAGACTTGCTTTTGAAGAAGTTGAAGGGTCGGGTCCAGATGGGTTCACTCATTCAATTTGTAATACAGAACATGCAACAGCAGCACAAAGCGCATTTGATAAGTTAGTTGATAATCCCGGCAATGTTGTAATTGGTGCCATGCCTTTTGCCAGTTGTTTTGGTCCTGCCTATGAATTTGCATTTATCCTCGATACCGCCCTTTGTAGAAAACGCATTCGTAACAAAGTACCCATGACTTATGTGACATCTGAGCCTTATATTGGTCATCTTGGTTTAGGCGGTATTGGTGATTCAAAGAGTATGCTCGAGAGTGAACTTCGCAATAGAAACATAAAGTTCATTACCAATGCAAAAACCACTAAGGTTGAAGACGGCATGATGTTTGTCGATGAACTCGACGACAATGGTGATGTTAAAAAGCAACACGAGCTACCCTTCACGTACTCCATGATGCTACCCGCATTTAAAGGTGTTGATGCCGTTGTGGGTGTTGAAGGACTTTGTAATCCGCGTGGTTTTGTGATGATTGATGATAATCAGCGTAACCCTAAATATCCCAATATTTATTCTGCGGGTGTCTGTGTTGCAATACCGCCAGTTGAAGCGACTCCAGTGCCAACAGGTGCTCCTAAAACTGGATATATGATTGAATCGATGGCAACGGCTATCGTGAAAAATATTTCCAGTGAATTGAAGAATGAAGAGCTGACAGCTGTTGCAACATGGAATGCGATTTGTTTGGCAGATATGGGTGATACTGGAGCTGCATTTGTTGCAATACCTCAAATTCCACCTCGTAATGTTACCTGGTTTAAGAAAGGTAAGTGGGTTCATGCAGCTAAGATTGCATTTGAAAAATACTTCTTACGTAAAATGAGAAAAGGTAGTACGGATCCATTCTACGAAACCTATGTTTTGAAGCTAATGGGTCTTACGAAAATTGACAAATAATTACCTCGATTTAAGCAAGTCGATTAAGAAAGTCGATTAAGTAAGCGTTAAAGAAAAATCAACGCCCGTAAGTTCATACAGACTTACGGGCGTTGTCATTAAATACTCAGATGAATAGAGGAATGAAGTCAATGAGTCTTGCCGAAAAAGTTCTGGCTGTAAATAATGATCTGCCCATTCGTACCGATGAAATGGTGCACAGTGGTAAAGTACGGTCCGTTTACTGGTTAACAGAAGCGGATAGTCGTCGTCTCATAGAAGAAAAGTCATACGATGTTGCAGCTGATGCGCCACTGGCTATTATGGTGATTAGTGACCGCATCTCAGCATTTGAATGCATCTGGCATGGTGAAGGTGGTATGAATGGAGTGCCGGGCAAGGGTGCATCACTGAATGCAATCTCTAATCATTGGTTTAAACTCTTTAAGGAAAACGGTTTAGCTGATAGCCATATACTTGATGTGCCTCATCCACTGGTATGGATTGTACAAAAGGCGAAACCGGTTATGATCGAAGCGATTGCGCGCCAGTACATCACTGGTTCAATGTGGCGTGCCTATGAAAAAGGAGCGCGTGAATTTTGTGGAATCCAAATTGCTGAAAATTTAAATCGAGATCAAAAATTACCTGAGTTACTGATTACGCCCTCAACAAAAGGGATCCTTAAGGACATAGAAGGCGTTCCAGAGCAGGATGATGTGAACATCAGTCGACAAGATATTATTAATAATTATCAGGCATTTAAATTTAAAAGTATTGATGATATTAATCTTTACGAAAAGCTACTCACAGAGGGTTTTGAGATGATCAGCGACGAACTTGCAAAGGTTGATCAAATCTTCATTGATACAAAATTTGAATTTGGATACGTCAGAGATAAAAGTGGTCAAGAAAAATTAATTTACATGGATGAGGTCGGAACGCCTGATTCATCACGAATTTGGGATGGTGCGAATCATCGCAACGGTAATGTTGTTGAAAAATCAAAGGAAGCATTTCGTCAACTATTGCTGAGCCATTTTCCTGACCCTGATATTCTATTAAATAAAGATAGAATGGATGAGCGAAGTGCACTCGCAAAAGATAATGAGCTGCCGGAATCCGTGCTGATGGAAGTTTCAAAAACCTATACTGAGATTGCTGAGAAAATAACTGGTGAGACGATAACATTATCGGATAATCCTAAACAGGACATTATTGATATTCTCGAACAGCAATATGGGCTTATTGATTAATGTTTGCCAATTAACTCAGTCATTGCAAACTCAGTCATTGTTGAATGGTCATTGTCAAAAAAAGTGTAAAGTAACTATTCTACTTCGTCTGATTCCTGTTCAGTGGGCTTAACATAGAGTTCTGGATAAACCTTGACCCACTGCAGCATATTATCTTCAACTTCCACGACCAACATCGGATACCCATTGAGTCTGAGGCAGGTATCTTTTTTAGGAAGAAATTCTAGGTACTCAATGATGAGACCATTGAGAGTTTTAGGTCCATCGGTGGGTAGTTGCCATTCAAATTTTCGATTTAAATCTCTGACGGCAATACCCCCATCAATCAAAAATGTCTGATCCTCTTGAGGGACTATTTCTGGATTAGTGGATGCTAAATCGGTTGTGAATTCACCCACAATTTCCTCAAGGATATCTTCTAAAGTCACGATACCTTCTAATTCACCGTATTCATTGACCACGGCACCAATACGTTGACGTTTACGCTGAAAGTTAAGCAGTTGAGTGTGCAGAGGCGTGCCTTCAGGAACATAATAAACATCCGAGATTGCCTGCTCTAATAAACTTTTAGTCAGGTGATTTTGGGTCAGAAGATTGATTAAATCTCGAGCATGTAGCATGCCCACAGGATTATCAATTTCACCCTTATAAACGAGTATTCGGGTATGCTGGCAAACTCGAAGTTGCTCTAAAATTTCGTCCCAATCATCCTCTAAGTCAATGCCGACTATCTCGCGTCTTGGAACCATAATATCTTCAACGGTTGAAGATCCGAGGTCGAGTATGTTGAGTAGCATTTTTTGATGTCGATGCGGTATCAATGGACTGGTTTCTGTAACAACAGCCCTTAACTCGTCAGGATTTAATTTTTCACTGGCTATTTCTGCAGCGTTGACACCAAAGAGTCGTAAAAAGCCATTGGCTATGCTGTTGATTAACCAAACGAGAGGCCATGAAACAAATAACAATGGTTTTAAGATAAAGGCCGATGGAAATGCAATTTTTTCAGGATGAAGAGCTGCTAAAGTTTTGGGTGTGAGTTCTGCAAAAATAAGAACTACTAATGTTAATAGTATTGGAGCAATGATTAATCCTTTACTACCCCATAAGCGCTCTGCCATGACAGTTGCAATGGTGGTCGCAAGGATGTTGACGAAATTATTGCCTATTAAAATGAGTCCGAGTAAACGATCCGGTCTCTCGAGCAATGTTTGGACCCTTCTTGCAGCATAGCGTTTTTTGCTTTTACTATTTGCAATTGATTTTAGCCGATATCGATTAACTCGCATCATGCCTGTTTCACTGCTTGAGAAGAAAGCAGAGAGGACAATTAAAATACACAACCAGAATAATAAATATTCCAGAGAAATTTGTTCCACTAAATGTTACGTCCTACGAGGTTGTCGTTTATGTTGATCATTTACCAAGAAAAACTTCGAGAGCTGCTCTGGTGCCAAAGTAGGCAAGAAATAATAGTATAAAGCCTGCCATTGTCCAACGGGTAGCTGTTTTTCCTCGCCAACCCTTAATCGTTCGACCGATTAAGAAGATTGCAAACACCAGCCAAGAAGCAACCGATAATATCGGCTTATGCAGTGGCATGGTGGAGCCATTATCTGTAGTAGAGGCTGGCATATCACCTGGCATATAAAGATTGATCGCCGTCAATATTGAAACTGACAATAATGCAAATCCTGACCAGATTAGCACGTACAAAAATTGTTCCATATCTTGAAGTGATGGCATTGAACTGTCAGATGAAGCGGTGAATGAGCGGAGTTTCTTATCAAGATTATTAACGTAGACCGACTGGATGGCCGCAAGGCTAATTAAACTCAGCGCTGCAATTGAAAATAAACTGTGACTCAAATAGCCTATTGATGATGCATCAATGAGGTTCTGATCGCCCCACAAATTCGTCATCACAATACTCAAAGCAGCCATCGGTAATACTGTTACCACAAGCGTACCGAGTTTTCGTTGGGTACTACTGATGATGATCAAAATAGCAATAATCCAGAAGACCATTGAAAACATATTAAACATGCTTAAGTTTTGGCCCATGGCGGTATCAATGGATTCATGTAATAACCAACCATGTGACAATATTGGGATGACAGACAACAGTGCAATATTTTTAGATTGGGCATCTGTATGCAGACTTAACTGCCTAAATTGAAAGCCGCTAATCGCTAAATAGAGAAATGCGGTGATGTAACTAAAAATTGTGGCATCCATTTATTGTTGGCCATTGTTTTGGACTTAAACCATGTTAGCATGTACGCGAGTTTTTTAACAAATAGTTAACGTATAATCCTTGATGATTCTCTGTTAGAAATGGTTAAAAATTGTTAAAAAATATTAGCAACAAGGGTAAAAAATGAAAAGTAAGTGGATGATTTATGGTGCTACGGGCTACACGGGTAAGTTGATCGTAGAAGAATGTAAGAGACGTGGGTTAACACCCATTATCGCAGGACGTAATGAAGAAAGTTTGAAATCTATGTCCGTAGAAACGGGTTTTGAAACTCGTTGTTTTGATCTGTCGCAACGAGTAGTCATTGCAAAAAATCTTGAGGATGTAGAGATTGTCCTACATTGCGCTGGACCTTTTTCAGCAACAGCCAAGCCAATGATGTCAGCCTGCATACACAGTAAAACACATTATCTGGATATAACCGGTGAGATCAGTGTATTTCAACATGCCAAACAGCTCGATAAAGGTGCGAGTGATGCTGGTATTATCATTTGTTCAGGGGTGGGATTTGATGTTATTCCTACAGACTGCATTGCTGCTTCGTTAAAAGAGAAGTTACCAAATGCCACCAGTCTCTGGTTAGGGTTCTCGAGTAAGTCTGGATTTAGTCCGGGTACGGCAAAAACATCAGTAGAGGGTCTGGCTGAGGGTGGTAAAGTCAGACGAAAAGGTAGAATAGTTACAGTACCTTTAGCCTATAAGATTCGCACCATTGATTTCGGCGATGCCGAACAGACGGCGACCACCATTCCATGGGGGGACGTGGCCACAGCCTACTACAGCACGGGAATTGGTAATATTGAAGTTTACATACCCATGCCGATGAAGAAGATTAAACAAATGAAAACAATGGATAGGTTTCGCAGTATCCTCGCCTGGAAATGGGTGCAGCGTTATCTAAAAAATAAGATGGGACGCCAAGTTCGTGGGCCGAATGAGAAAAAAAGACAGAACACACCGTCCTATATTTGGGGAGAAGCCATAAATGATGTAGGTGATATGGTAACAGCACGCACTGTGACCACAAACGGTTATGAGTTAACAGTGACGGGTTCATTAGGTATTGTTGAATTTCTTTTATCGGGTGAGCATTCTGCAACAGGTTATCAAACAGCATCGATGCTGATGGGAGCAGATTATGTAACAAAACTCCCCGGTTGCACTGAAATTACCTACAGTTAACTCGAATAAAGAATAAAAATCTCGTACAATAGCCAACCAGAAAATTAGGTACAAAAAGCTAAGGTTAAAAATGTTTAATAGTTTATCGGAACGTTTAAATAGTACACTCCGCGCCATTAGTGGCAAAGGACGTATCTCTGAAGAAAATATCAAGGAGACTTTACGTGAAGTGCGAATGGCCTTGCTCGAAGCCGATGTTGCGCTACCTGTGGTTAAAATATTCGTTGAAGAAGTTAAACAAAGAGCGCTGGGACAAGAGATTAGCAAAAGCCTAAATCCCGGCCAGGCCTTTATAAAAATTGTTAATGATCAGTTAACCGAAGCCATGGGGCAAGCGAATGATGCCTTAAACTTAAACGTTCAACCGCCCGCAGTTATTTTGATGGCAGGACTGCAAGGGGCAGGTAAAACAACGACGGTTGCAAAACTTGCTCGTTACTTGAAAGAACGCGAAAAGAAAAAAGTTTTGGTTGCCAGTGTCGATATTTATCGTCCTGCGGCAATTAAGCAGCTTGAAACCTTAGCGACAGAAGTTGATGCAATTTTCTTTCCAAGCGAATCATCGCAGAACCCTGTAGATATTGCTAAAAATGCCATTAAGTTTGGACGTAAACAATTTGCCGATGTAGTGATTATTGATACCGCGGGTCGATTGGCAATTGATGAAGAAATGATGACCGAGCTTAGTGCCGTACATCAGGCGATTAACCCAGTTGAAACTTTATTCATCGTCGATTCTATGACCGGTCAAGACGCTGCCAATACCGCCAAAGCTTTTCATGAACAATTACCACTTACTGGTATAATTCTTACCAAAGCAGACGGTGATGCTAGAGGTGGTGCAGCACTCTCTATCCGTCAAATTACTGGTAAACCGATTAAATTTATCGGTATGGGTGAAAAAACAGATGCTCTAGAGCCATTCCATCCTGACCGCATTGCTTCACAAATATTGGGTATGGGTGATGTACTGTCTCTCATTGAAGACGTTGAGCGAAAGGTCGATAAGAGCAAGGCTGAAAAGCTTGCAAAGAAAATTAGCAAAGGTCAAGGTTTTGATCTCGAAGATTTTAGAGATCAATTGGTACAAATGAAAAGTATGGGTGGTCTTACCAGTTTAATGGGTAAGATGCCGGGTATGGGGGCTATCCCTGAGGCGGCAAAGAATAAAATGAATGATAAGTCGACCATGTATATGGAGGCGATGATTAATTCGATGACACCCAAAGAGCGACATTTTCCAAAATTAATCAAAGGCTCTAGAAAGAAGCGAATCGCAGCGGGCTCAGGAACCAGCATTCAGGAAGTGAACAAACTACTAAAACAATTTACTCAGATGCAAAAAATGATGCGCAAGATGTCGGGTAAAGGTGGCATGAAAAAAATGATGCGCTCAATGCAAGGTATGATGCCACCCGGTGGCGCAGGTGGAATGCCTCCCTTTAGATAATGTTATTCAATCCAGTCACTAATCGTGAATCCCATTCCGAAAGATTTACTTTTGTAATTATAGTCGATTAAGTTTTCACCATAGCCATGGAAATATTCAAGGTAAAAGTTAATGTCGTCATTGAGTGGGAATAGCCACCCTAATGCGTAGGTTTCATGGTGGGTACTACCGTTCAAGTTTCGAAGCATCAAAGTAAATTCATGTTCCTTCCACTGATAAAGAGCTCCTAACTCATAGCTACCCAAGTAATCATCAATGTCTGGATTATCGTCATCTTCAAGGTCTTCTTCTATTCTATACCAGGGTTTAATTGAGAAAATAAAATTATCTTTTTGAAGAATAAATTGAACAAATATCCGGTTCCAACTTCTAGACAGCACGCTTGGACGACCATTTGATTGATGTACAAATCCGAGGCTTGTGTTAATCAGTTTAAATCCAAATAGATCAATATAGGAGTCTCTATTGAGAAAAACTTCAGGTTCGTAGTTAGTCTCTCTAAATAGTGAAGAGAGTCCAGAATTATACATTTGCCAGTAGGATACTTGTGTGTAAGCTGCCATTAGTCGAGTGTCAGTGCCTAAAACTTCATCCCAGAGATTCATTTGAAAACTGATCTGAAATTTGGTTTCTACAGCATCAAACTCTGCATCATCAGATGAATCTGAAAGCAGTTCTCCAATCTCGGTTTCAATTGGATTTCGGCTGCCATTGTAAGAAATGGGCATAAAATAAGATGGCTTATGAGGCTGAATAGAAAATGTTGATCTCTTTGCTCTTTTTTCCCTTAGGTTCTTATCCGTAGTTTTGTTTTCATAACCATGAAGATTGTCATAACAGGCTAGGCGCTGTGACTCTTCTGCGAAGCTAAGACATTGCTTAACATCGGACGTAATTTCAGATGCGTTAATAGATACCGTTAACAGTATAACAATCCCGAAATATAGCTTGTACATGAAAGACTCACGTTTACGATTCATAATATGCTCAATTATGGCAATCTTTATCCAATCAATTGTAACTTATTTTCAGTTGTTTCTATTTCTTGGGCAAACTGCCATTTGTACTACTTAAGAATTAAGCTGCTTTATAGGTGAACCAAGAGTTCTCATAAGAACCGACATAACTATTAACAGCACAACAATGGCTATGGGTAAAACGTAGGGTGATTCATATACCCCAGCAAATCCATAAGCGCCTAGTGCTACTAGACCGGTGATACCCGCATAAGCTGCTTGGGTGGATACATGATTAAGATGGCTACATTCTGCTCCCGCAGATGCAAGAACGGTGGTATCTGATATGGGTGACACATGATCTCCAAATAGACCGCCACTCAAAACTGCAGCAATGGTGAGATACATGGATGCACCCAGTTCAAATCCAACCGGAACGGCAATAGACATTAAAATTGCAAAGGTTCCATAGGATGATCCCGTAGACAATGAAATCAGTGCTCCGAGAGCAAAAACTATCATCGGAAAATACGCGGGAGCGACACTACCGGTAATGATTGATGCCAGGTAATCAGCGGTGTGTAGATCTTTGGTGATTGAACTCAATGACCAGGCAAGGACCAATACTATGGATATATAAACCAGAGACTCTGCGCCTTTGATAAAGATTGCTAAGGATTCTGTGTACGAAATTCCTTGATGTCGGCGCATCATTTCCATGCAAGTCAGTGAAGCGCTCAGGTAGGAAATTGCCAGTGTAGAACGAATGTGATTACTCGACAAACCATCATGAGTGGCATGCCAGGTTATCAAACCCGCCACTAAAATGAGCATCACTCCCAGAGGATATAGAAAGATACCAATTGTAGGCTGGGCCCCATTCTGGGTGGCGCCAATCTTCTCGTTGGAATCTGAATCTTCAATCACTATTTCCTTCACTTCAGGCTCATCATCCTTTGCTTCAGCATTAGATAAATCGGAGATATAGTTTTCTTGAGCTTTTTTCATCGGACCATATTCTCGACCAATGAAAACGAGTATTGGTACCGTCGCTAAGGCCAGAAAAGCATAAAACTGATAAGGGATTACTTTAATCAGTACTGCAAAGGAGTTTTCTGTTAAACCAATTTCCGCATAGGATTTATCAATAAGAGAAGTGATGTAAGCACCCCATCCAATAAAGGGTATTAAGATACTGATGGGTGAGGAGGTGGTATCAAGAATGTAGGCGAGTTTTTCTCGACACAATTTAAATTCATCAAAGACGGAACGATAGAGCGGTCCCACGATCAAGCTATTACCTGAGTCAGTAAAAAATATTCCAAGTCCTGTTAACCATACTAGTATTTGAGCCTTTGCTCGACTGGTTACAACTGCGGTTAATTTTCTAGCAAATGCACTCGCACCACCTGAGACTTCGAGAAGTTTAACAAATCCACCGATGATAAAAATAATGAGGATGACTTGCACCTGAGAACCATTAGCCACTTCCTTTAACACCTGATCTTCCATTGCGTTCAGCATGGCATAAAATGGGTTGAAATCAGTAATAATTAGAGAGCCGCTTAAGATACCCGTGGCCAAAGCAAGTAAAACGTTCCTGCTATAAAAAGCGACTGCAATGGTTAGTAGTGGTGGGACAATTGAAAGTATTCCATAATCTGTAGTGATCAAATCATTCATAATGTATTAAACCTATTTGCTCGATAAGCTGTTAGTGATACTTTTGATTTTCGATTAGCGATGAGATCAGCAACAGTTAATCCGGTGACTGCTGCGAGAGTCATCCCGAGATGTTGATGGCCAAAAGCATAGATGATTCGCTGTGAAGTTGTTGAATGGCCAATAACGGGTAAAGAGTCTGGAATTGAGGGCCTAAATCCCATCCAAGCGGATTGCTCCTCGGTATCAACAGCAGGTAACATACGTTTTGCTGACGGTAACAACGCACGAATTCGATCATAATTTGGTTTTGCTTTTAGACCCGCAAACTCAACCTGACTGGTCATTCTAAGGCCAGTGTCCATGGGAGATAACACAAAGGATTGCTCGGCATTCACAACGGGTCGATTGAGTAACTCTTTGTTCGATTCAGACATCATTAGATGATACCCCCTCTCAGTATCTAAAGGAATACTATCGCCTAACTGCTTGGCGATATTGCCAGAAAAGGCTCCCGCTGTGAGAACAATTTTATCTGCAGATAACTGACCTTGTGGACCTTCAAGGGTGACTCCATCACTCTTTGCTTCGACTGAGGTCACATCAAACTGTTGATAATGACCACCACCTGCGATAAACAAATCAACCATTCCTGTGACCAGACGTTCAGGATTGGTGATGCTTAAACTGTCTTTTTGATAAAATCCTTGTTGATAAATAGGCGCTAAATTGGGTTCTAAATCTTGAATTTCAGCGGCTGACAATATTTCATAGGGAGTTCCTACTAAATCGAGTAATTCTCGAGATTTCTGGGTTCCTGCAAATGTTTGTTGATGTTCATAAACCTTTAACCAACCAGTCTCTCTCAATAAGGATGAGAGGTCGGTGTTATTGATTAAGCTGTGCCAACTTTCAACGGCATGGACAGATAATGCATGCAGATTGACAGAATTTTCTACAACTTTACCTTGTCGACTTTGTAATACAAAACGTAACAACCAAGGTAATATTCTTGGAAAATATGATGGTTTAATCGTAAGAGGGGAATGAGGTTGGCTGAGCATTCTCATGACATCAAAAAGAATTCCCGGCATGGCCGTTGGTACACAAGAGCCATTAACAATGGCTCCGGCATTTCCAAATGATGCCCCCGCACAGGGTGAATCTCGGTCAATGAGCGTGACCTGATGTCGTTCCTTAACGAGTGATAAAGCCGTTGCTGCTCCGACGACTCCGGCACCGATGACGATAACCTTATAGGACATTATGAACCAATATTTTTGATAATTATTTTTTTTGTATGAAATATTATATAGGATTCTGCATTAAAATTATTATAATAGGGCTAATTAATTAAATTGGAACACTGAGCAAAAGTATTTGATGATGAAAACTACGCCTTACTGGTGGAAAGCCGCACCTAGACCCGAAATAAAAGAAATAGAATTGCCAGAGACTGTGGACGTTGTGATCGTCGGTTCTGGATTTACCGGCATCAATACTGCACTGGTGTTAGCGAGAGCAGGAGTATCGGTGCTTGTCTTAGAATCGGGCGAGATAGGCTGTGGTGCCAGTACCCTGAACGGTGGAATGTTGGGACCTAGTTTTCATAAATTAGGAATCGAAGGATTAAAATCTAAATACGGACAGGACGTCGCGAATTCAATTCTTCGTGAAAGTCTCGGCTTTGTAGATTATTTAGAGAACTTTTTAATAACAGAAAAAATTGATGCTGACTTTATAAGAAACGGTCGATTTCGCGGAGCATTAAAAGAGAGTCACTATGAATCGATGAGCAAAGATTTGGCTGCGCTTACTAAGGTCACCTCTCTTGAAGCGGAAATGATTCCAAAATCTCAGCAACATGAAGAAACTGGCTCCCATCGTTTTCACGGTGGAGTGGTTTATCATCGGGATGCTGGTATTGATCCTGCGAAATATCATAATGGCCTAGTGGATGTTGCTCTTGCTGCTGGAGTAATGATAAGAGCAAACACAAGAGTTACTGAAATTAAGAAAACAAACTCTGGATTTGATGTCTCTACATCTTCTGGAATTATCAAAACCTCAAAGGTTGCTATCTGTACCAATGGTTATACCGATGAAGTTACTCAACAATTGCGTCGAAGAATTTTACCCATGCGAAGTGCAATGATCGCCACAGAGCCTTTAGAGCCTGAATTGATTAAGACTCTCATGCCAAAGGCAAGAGTTTACAGTGATAGTCGGCGTGTTGTTGCCTACTACAGACCTTCGCCAGACGGCAAAAGAATCTTATTTGGGGGACGAGCTAGTGGACTCAAGGATAGTCCTAGGAATAACGCCCAATTACTGAAAAGCTTCATGACCTCAATTTTCCCAGAGCTCTCATCGACTGCAATAAGTCATGTTTGGTCAGGGCTTGTGGCTTATACCTTTGATCACGCTCCTCATATTGGACAGTTCGGTGAAGGCAAAGATGATGGTCTTTTTTATGCCATGGGTTATTGCGGCTCAGGTGTCGCGCGTTCTAGTTATTTTGGAAGCAAATTAGGCTACAAAATGTTAGCTATGGAGCAAAGTGAAACTGCCTTTGACAATTTAGTTTTTGAAACCAAGCCCCTCTATCAGGGAAATCCTTGGTTCATGCCAACAATTTTAAGGTGGCATCGTCTCTTAGATCGATTTGGACTTTGAGGCTATTCTCGTCTAATAATTGTGCCCGGTCGTGCACCTGTTTCTTTATCATTTGCCCATACCAGTTCACCATTAACCCAAACGGCTTTAATCCCCGTTGAATATTGAAGTGGTTCTTTAAATGTGGCGTGGTCGATTATTGTGTTGGGATCAAATATTACCACATCGGCAACATATCCCTTTTTAAGCTCACCACGATTGCTAAATCCTAAATTACTCGCAGTCAGGCTGGTCATTTTTCGGATAGCCTCGCTTAGGGACAAGACACTTCTATCGCGAACATAATGACCCAATACCCGTGCGAAGGTTCCCTGACCCCTTGGATGTCGATCGTCAATACCACCATCGCTAGTGATCACCGTGTGCGGCCAGCGCATGAAATTATCAATATCACCTTCACTCATATTTCGTCCGATAATGCTTTGCTGTAAATTTTCTTTTTCAGCCGTTTGTAACAGATCCATCAATAAATCTACTGGAGACACCTTTTCTTGCACAGCGATTTCTTCTAATGTTTTACCCGTATAATGAGGGCGTCCTTGGTAATTAGTAAATATAATATTGGCAGGAGAAATAATGGATGTAAGCGCATATTTAGCGGCTTTTCGATCATAAAAATCTCGCGATGGTATTAAAATAGATAAGGTGCTTTGCCAGCCATCGTAAGGATAAATATCGGCGGTAATATTTAACCCTTGATCACGGGCGACGTTCAACATATTGATGAATTCTGGTGAACGACCGTACAATTCAAACATCGCAAGTTTAATATGACTGATATTAGCGGCAATCTTAGCCTCTCTTGCAATGGTAATGACTTCTTCAAAAGCCGCCGTTACGGCAACATCTTCGCTTCTGATATGACTTGAATATTTGCCTCCTACCTCAGCCGAGATTTTAGCGAGAGTAATCACTTCATCAAGGGTGGAGTAGAGGGTTGGCTCATATTCAAGACCCGTTGAAAGACCTAGAGCACCGGCATTTAAATCGGCAGTTAATAAGTCGCCCATTTTGCTAATTTCAGCAGCCGTAGCCGGCCGTTTATAGTCATCTCCCATTACCCTACTTCGATAATTATTATGGGGGCCAAAATAGGCCAGATTTATCGCTGCAGGATTATGCTCAAAATGGACCATGTTATCGGCAATAGAAATAAATGGTTCACCAAATTTTGAACTAAAACCATCCATACCACTCACGATCGTTGTGATACCTTGGGCCAAAAAACTGGCTGAGGCTGGTTGTTGCATAAGCTTACTGTCATGGTGACTGTGGGGATCAATAAAACCGGGAGATAGGATCATTCCCTTTGCATCCCATACTCGGTCATCCTTGATTGCATCCAATGGTCCTATCTCAACAATGATGCTGTCTTTTATTCTTATGTCAGCCTCAAAGGGCACTGTGCCTGTACCATCATAAATCAGTGCATTTTTAATCAACCAAGTTGATGACTCGTCCTTCTGTGTATCTTTAACTTCAACAACTGAGCAGGAAGAAATAAACATTAAAACAAACGTTACTCTGAAAACATCTTTTATTTTATTCAACATATTATTATCCTACTCACGTTTAAATACTGCCCATTCATACCATTATACGCTGAGAAATTAAAACTAGCACAAAAAATCAAACTCTCTTGTTCACAAATAGTTTATGATCAAAATCAATAATATGAATCACAAGGAAGATCCAATGGCTTCACGTTTATTACGCATCACCTTATTAATAATAGTACCTATATCTTCCATGTTGTTTACCCAGGCACAGACAAAAACTGAAAATGTAATTCTGATTACTCTTGACGGAGTACGTTGGCAAGAAATATTTCAGGGCGTTGATAAGCGTTTTTTTGACCATCCAAAATATATTTTACACAAACGATTTCATGAAGATTTCAAAAAAGAATTCTGGCGTGATGATGCTCATGAAAGACGCAAAATTCTTTTCCCGTTTCTGTGGAATACCGTAGCCAAAGATGGTCAGCTTTATGGTAACCGCGAAAAAGGCAGCAATGCCAATATAACGAATAAAATACAGTACTCTTACCCAGGATATAGCGAAATTCTCACCGGTGTCGCTGATCCTACCATTGTTAGTAATGCGAAAATTCCTAATAACAATTGGACATTTCTTGAGTGGCTTGAAAAGACGCAGGGTTACAAAGGTAAAACTGCGGCCTTCGCATCTTGGAATGTTTTCCCCTTTATATTTAACCGTGATGGCAATGATATTTTTACAAATTTCGGCTTTGAACCCATGGAAATTATGCTGGGAAATCCGCGTATTAAAGAACTCAATCAGTTGCAGTTGGATATTCCAGTTCCCTGGGATCAGGTAAGATTTGATGCTTACACCTTTAATTTTGCTTTTGAATATTTAAAAGAAAAACGCCCTAAGGTGCTGTATATATCGCTTGGTGAAACTGACGATTATGCCCATGATAGTCAATACGACCGGTATATCACTAGCGCTCAAAAAAGTGATGAATTCATCGCTCGTCTATGGACCTGGGTACAGAATGATGCTGATTATAAAAATAAAACAACATTGCTAATCACCACCGACCACGGTCGTGGATATGTTGAACTTGCTCATTGGAAAGATCACGGCAAAGTAGAGAGTACTGCTGAGGATGGTGATAAAGCAATTTGGATAGCAGTCATTGGCCCTGATACCCCTGCAAGCGGTGAAATGAAAAATACCAAAGACGTTAAACAAAATCAGATTGCCAAAACATTGGTAAAAATGATGGGGTTCAATTATCAAGCAACTCACCCAACTCTTAAAGCAGGTGAAGTGATTGAGATGATGACTAAAAAGTAAGTATCAGAGATAACGACCCATACTTAAATCTTATTCAATAGGCTTATTTACAAGGTAAGGATTCTACAAATCTAGCATTACGGTTTAACTGACCAATGAAAGTATGGACATCTGATATGCTCGATAACCAATGATCTTCCACCCTGATTTCTTCATGATTTTGCTTGCCAAAAATGACTACTTCATCGCCAGATGCTATTTTTTCCCATGCTGCTGTTATATCAACCATAGTCGTATTCATCGACATATTACCCACTGTAGGGTATCTTTTTCCACCGATTAAAACTTCGATTAAATCACTAGGAATTCCGTTAACCTTACCAATAGGAATATTGGCTAGGTAGCTGTCCCGCTGCAAAGTAAAATGACTACCATACCCCACAGAACTTCCTTTGGGATAAAAATTAATTTGTCCTACTTTAGAATAGACCGACATTAATGGTTGTAATGCAGCAGGTGCTTCTTTTTCCAGTTTTTCTCCAAAAACTAAAGAGCCCACACGCACCATATCTAAATGTGCTTCAGGTAGGCGTAAGGTAGTGGAAGTATTCGCAACATGCAGTAGAATATCTCGGCGTTTCAGATGCAAATTTTCGATTAGCCAGTTGGCCTGTTCTTCGAAGATAGCGAGAGCTGTTCGTGTTTCATCAATATTAGCTGCATCGGCATTTGAAAAATGAGTCATAATACCTACAACATGGATATTTTTAAGTGCTAATAGCAAAAGCAGTTGCTTTTTTATTGCAGGAACATTCATATCAAAGCCGTTTCTAGACATCCCTCCCGCATTTAAATTCAAATGAATTTTTATGATTCGACCCTGTTTCACAGCAAGCTTTGAAAGAAATTTAGCCATTTGTATATTGCCAACCATCTCTTCAACTTCACCATACACATCCAGGTTTGAATGCACTGTCAAAAGTTCATTGTTGCTAGCTAAGCGCAATCTAACGATTGGAATACTTAGATTCATTTCTTTCATTATTTTTAATGAATGATTTTCTGTGATGCCAAAATAATCAGCCCCAGCAATTTCAGCAACATTTCCGAGAATTTCCAATCCGTGTCCATAGGCATCAGATTTTATAACAACCATCAACTTCGTATCTTTATCAAGGAGTTTAGTTTTTACAAGTCGGATGTTGTCATAAAAGGCTCTTTGATTAATTTCAATATAAGTATCAGGTCTATGTTGCTTAGCTGTCTGATTTTTATTCCAGTCTGCAATGTGATTTAAGAGCGGTTCTGGATAGCTTGCTGCTTTCGCATTAACTGGCGCAATTGCCCAACACATTGCAATCAGTAGAGCCGAAATGAATAGAACGAAATTAGATGATTTAATTGTTTGCGAGTTCATTTAGATAATGCCTTTAAATAGTGCCTTTAATTTATTAAGCTATCAGTCATTCTTTGTGATACGACCACAGTTAATTTGCTCGATCCACATAGGCAATTCCAACCGTGCCATCACGTCGGGGATCGGCAGCACCTGCCCAGCCTTCGCGTTCATTAGCTAGAGCGTGAACACCGCCAAAGTAAGGATCGTACTGACTGTCCGATACCCCATAAGCCGGTCGTTTTAGATCAAAACCACGCTTAGCGAGCCCCAACAATAATTCGGCAGATATCGATTCGCCTTCAATATAAGCCTGATTATTTGGAATTGCATGTACGCGGTAGGCGTCTACTGCTGATTTAATGCCGGCCTTAATATCAATCCAGTGACTGGTGATCTGGGCGACCGCAGAGATTATACGGGCGCTTCCCGGGCTACCGAGAACCAACTGTGATACTCCGTCGCGTGTAACGATGGTCGCGCTCATTGACGATAATGGCATTTGTCGTTTCGCCAGTACGTAAGGTGAGCCATCATCAACGAGTCTGAATGATTGCATATAATTGTTGTACAGAATTCCTAAGGTGGGATGGGCGACCTTGGCACCGAAATAGCTATCAATGCTTTGAGTCGCCGATACAACCATGCCATCAGCATCAACGATTGAAAAGTGTGTCGTTTCTCCACCCCGGTTAAGATGGTAAGTTGATAGTAGGTTTTTTGCCTCTTCCTTGGAAATTTTAGTCGCAATGTCTTTATGGTAGTCATGAAAACCGGGCACAGGATCGTAGCGTCTAGTGCTGTGTCCAATATGCATGGCATCGAGTAACGCCAGTCTGCGACTATCATCGTCGGCATCCAGTATTGAATTGGGTGATGTTTCGAGAATGTTGAGTATCTGTAGAACGACCCAACCACCAAATGGTGGTGGCAATGTGTACACATCATAGCCACGATAATTAGTCTGTATTGCTGCAACGATTTTCGGTTCAGGAAACTGTCTTAGGTCATTGGCTGTAATCCAGCCAGAATTTTTTTTCATATCCGCTGCAATCTCGGCAGCAATATTGCCACGATAAAAATCCATCGCTCCGTTGTCCGCTAGTCGTTGCAGAGTTTTTGCGAGTTTTGGATTTTGGAAAACATCACCGACTTGATAAGGAATATTATCTGCTCGCACAAACAATTCACGGGCAGACTTTTGCTTGCTCAATGCGATAGTGCTATTACGAAAAGACCGATGCCGGAATGGACCGACGACGAACCCTTCTTTTGCATATCCGATGGCAGGCGCCAGGGTGTCAGCCCAGCTAATGTCATCACTACCAAATTTTCGTTTGGCAAAGTCCAGTACACGAAGTGTAGAGGGAACCGTTGATGACGTATGACCACTGGTTAGTTGCGTGCGTTCTACTTGCTTGGGAATATCATTGGGTGAGTAGGTAGTGCCTTGAATGACGAAGGGTTTTTTGCCTGCACCCAACTGGACTAACATGACCGTTTGTCCAAACAGACCTGAGCCTGCGGGTTCGGTGACGCCAAGTACCAGTGAGACAGCGACGGCTGCATCAATTGCGTTTCCACCTTGCTCAAGAATCTTAATACCAGCAGCCGTAGCCTCTGGTGTTGCCGCCGAAACGATGCCCGCAAACTTTTTATCTGCCTGAACACCTATGGTTAAAAGTGACAAGGTGAGGGACAGTAGTGTGGTCAATAAATTAATCTTGGTAACGTTATACGGCTTGTTTTTCATTTTCATATCCCAGTTACTGATGC
Organism: Gammaproteobacteria bacterium; assembly: GCA_030589945.1. Classification (GTDB taxonomy): domain Bacteria; phylum Pseudomonadota; class Gammaproteobacteria; order Enterobacterales. Next base: position 58,409 of record JAUUZN010000001.1, read on the forward strand.
TTTGATTGAATAGATTAGCATGATCAAGGATAAACCTTTTAAAGTCTTTGCAAATAAACTGTTATAAAGTAGCATTGTCAGATAATTATCAAATTTTTCTATAGGTACTCCTTACTCGCCACTATGCTGTAGTAAATCTGGAGAAGATTATGAAATATAATATCACTCGTCGTGATTTTCTAAGCGGAACACAGGTTGCGATTGGTGCATCCCTTATAGCACCATATGATGGACTCCTCGGTTCTAGTGGCTCAGACATTAAACTGGGTCAAAATTACTATCCTCCCGCACTAACGGGCATGCGAGGTAGCCATGATGGATCATGGGAGGTAATGCATGAGCGCGTCACAGGCAAAACCTGGCAAAATAGTAAACACCAAGAATCCTACGATCTTGTCATCGTGGGAGCAGGTATAAGTGGTCTAGCTGCAGCTTATTTTTACAAAAAGGAACACTCCTCTGCACGGATCTTGATCCTCGACAATCATGATGATTTCGGTGGGCATGCAAAACGTAATGAATTTAAGATTAATGGCAGCACTCGTATTGGCTATGGTGGGACGGAGTCTATCGACTCACCCTCAAACTGGAGTCAAGTTGGTAAAGATTTACTGCGTGATATAGGCATTGAAGTTGAAAAGTTTTACGAAGCCTATGATCAGAAGTTGTATTCGTCGATGGGTCTTGCTAAGGGGATCATGTTTGACAAAGAGACTTATGGGAAGCAAAAGCTAGTCGTTGGTTTTAACAAAATCCCATGGGAAGAATTTGCTGCTCAAACACCCATGACTGAGCATGCAAAGGTCGACTTGATTCGACTCTGCACCGACAAGCGCGATTACTTACCGGGCTTGAGCATGGATAAGAAAAAGAGAGTTCTGCAAAAAACCAGTTACTACGACTTCCTGAAAAATTACGCAAAAGTAGACCAACAGGTTATTGAAATGTTCCGCCGTTGGGGAATGAGTAAATGGTGTGTTGGAATCGAAGAAATTTCAGCCATAAGAATGGCGTCATATGATTCAGGAATCCCGGGGCTCAATCATACCTTAACAGCCAGTAGTAACTCCAATAATGAGCCGTACATCTTTCACTTTCCGGATGGTAATGCGACGGTCGCACGTTTACTCGTTCGGTCTATGATTCCTGAAGCTGTGCCGGGCTCAACAATGGAAGATGTTGTCACCAGCAGAGTCAATTATTCGATGTTAGATAACATCGACAACTCGGTGCGGATTCGTTTGAATAGTACGGCCGTTAACATTGTGCATACCAAAGATAGCAAAGCTGTTGATGTGACCTTCGTCAACCATGGAAAAGTACACACAATTCGTGGTAAAAAATGCATCATGGCCTGTTACAACATGGCGATACCCTATCTGTGCCCAGAGTTACCTAAAAAACAGAAGGAAGGGCTCAAGCACGGTGTAAAAATTCCACTGAGTTACACCAAGGTCTTGGTTTCCAATTGGAAAGCTTTTGCAGAACTTGGACTCGATTATGTGTACTACACCAATGATTTTTTCAAACAGGTTGAACTCGACTATCCTGTATCTCTGGGTAACTATAAATTCGGTAGTTCGCCAGATGATCCGATGGTGCTACATCTATGCCACTCTCATTATTCACCCGATATTCAAGGCCCAGACCAGTGGCGCGCTGGTCGGCAGCAACTCCTCAGCACTCCGTTTTCCAAGTTTGAATACCATGTGCGCGATCAACTTGATCAAGCGTTGTCTAGTGGCGGTTTTGATGCCGAGCGCGACATACGTGCAATAACCGTCAATCGCTGGCCACACGGCTATCCATACAAAACGCAGCTGCTTTGGGAACCAGACTGGCCGAATGAAGAGAGCAAACCATGGGTAATTGGTAGAAAACCATTTGGCCGCATTACCATTGCAAATTCAGACGCTGGTTCAGTCTCAGGAACAAACTCTGCAATTGTCCAAGGACACAGAGCAGTTCAGGAAATGCTTATGACATAGAAAAACCTATGATTGTTAGTATTATTATCACAATAAATTTCCCAGATTAATAGATTGCAACGAGCTTTATTGATTATTCCGAATTTAATGAAGATATAGTCGTCAGTATCAGAATATAAATTGGTTTTAGATTTTGCTATCTGTTGCGCAGGCATTATTGATCGGGTATTATTAAGTGTTAGTAATGGTTTTAGCCAACACCGCATTTTCTAATCTAATCATTAGATGCCAGTGGGTACAGCTAAATACCAATGCTAAACTTAGAAAAACAAACCAAATAACAAACAACGGGATTTAAACTAATGTCAAATAAATTTAAATTTAAAAGCTTAGTCGTAGCTATGGGACTGTCCTTCGTGTCAGCACCTATCTATGCAGCTGAAGACGGTGCAACTGAGGATGAAGGTGCTGAAATCATCGTCATCACTGGTACACGTCGAACTGAGCGAAGCGTAGGCGAGTCTATGGTACCAATTGATGTGGTCACAGGTGAAGACCTGCAAAACATGGGTACTGCTGACCTCACCGACATGCTTCGTACTTCTGTACCATCATACAATGTCGCTCGTACGGCAATTTCTGATGCTGCGACAATCGTACGTCCAGCCACTTTACGAGGTCTGCCACCAGACAACGTACTTATCATGGTTAACGGCAAGCGACGTCACCGTTCAGGCGTTATTGCTGAATCAGGTGGTTCTCTTGTTGAAGGCTCACAGGGTGCTGATATAAGCGGTATCCCAGCACTAGCTCTTGAACGTATGGAAATACTACGTGATGGTGCTTCCTCTCAGTATGGTTCTGATGCTGTTGCAGGTGTTATGAACTTCATCTTAAAGGATGATTCAGAAGGTATGACTCTAGAAGCTCGTACTGGTGAGTATTCTGAAGGCGATGGTGCCTTGGTTCAGTTGATGGGAAACATTGGTTTACCACTAGGTGACGATGGTTTCATGAACATCACTGGTACTTGGATGCATTCAGATCCAACTAGCCGTTCACAGGTACGTGATGATACCGTAGCTTTGAGAAGTGTTGGTGGGTTAGGTTCGGAAATACCTGAAATTGCTCAGATCTGGGGTGCTCCTGAATATAAAGATAACTGGAATATATTTTTCAACTCAGGAATTGTACTTTCAGATGATCAGGAAATTTATGCTTTTGGTAACTATGGAGAGCGTACTACGATAGGCGGATTCTACTTTAGAAATCCAAATAGTCGTGGTGGTGTTTTCACTAACGGTAGTACTCGCGCCGTGGTAGATACGAATATTCAAGCTGGTCAAACAGGTATTACTTCAAACTGTCCTGCACTTACAAGCCCAGGTGGAACGCCTACTGATGCTGGTGCTGTTGCAGCAGATGCTGCAGCCATGGCTGCATTACCTGCAAACTGTTGGGTACTGAATCAGGTTCTTCCAGGTGGTTACACACCATCATTTGGTGGATCTCTTGAAGACGCGAGTATCGTTGCTGGTGTTAAAGGTGAGTTTGCAAGTGGTATGACTTATGACTTCAGCGCAAGCTTTGGTCGCAATAAAGCTTCATTCTTCCTCGATAGTACTTGGAATCCATCTAATGGTCCTGACGGATTTGTTGATGGTGCACTACAGCGTAAATTCGAACTTGGATCTTATGTACAGACTGAAACTAATCTGAATGCTGACTTCTCTTTCCCAGTTGAGGTAAAGGCTTTTGCATCAGATTTAAACGTTGCATTCGGTGGTGAATTTCGTGATGAGGTCTTTCAGACTATCATTGGTGAAGAAGCATCATGGCAGGCAGGTCGTTTTGCATTCCAAAGTGGTAACGGTACCAACTTTTACAATGACGGAACTACTGTGCTAACGGACTTAAGTATCGGTTCTCACGGTTTTGCAGGTTTTAGCCCTCCTCAAGCAGGACAATGGGGTCGTTCAAACATTGCTGTTTACACCGATCTAGAAGCTGACGTTACTGAAGACTTCACATTAGGTTTCGCATTACGCTACGAAGATTTTGAAAGCTTTGGTGATACTACTAACTATAAGATAGCTGGTCGTTACGTATTTACTGAAGATTTCTCAGCAAGAGCTTCCTTCAGTACTGGTTTCCGTGCTCCAACTCCTGGACAGGATAATGTGACTAAGGTCTCTACAAGAACCATTGACGGTGAACTCCAACAGAGTGGTCAGATCCCTGCAACAAACCTAATAGCGCAAGCTTTGGGTGCAGAAATACTGGCTCCTGAAACTGCTGAGAACTTCTCAGTCGGTATGGTTTGGAGTATTACTGAAGATGTCACTCTTACAGCTGATTGGTTTACCATTGCGATGGAAGATCGTATCGGTCTGACTGGTTTAACTGACATTACGGCGTTGAATGCTGCTGATCCTCAGTTTTCGGGTGTGAATTGTCCGAATGCTAAGACTGCTAATGCTTCTCTTGCTGTATGTTTACAGGAAAGTGGCGTACCAGGTGCATCTGACTTAGCTCAGGTTCAGTTCTATACCAATGATTTCGAAACCACAACAACAGGTTTTGACATCGTTGTAGATTGGGACGTAGACATGGGTTCTGCCGGTGATGGTAACTTCGCAGTTTCTTGGAACCACACTGAAACTGAAGTTGATAGTGCTGGTAATGAAGTTAGTCGTAACAAGGTTGTGGATTTAGAAAATTACAATCCTCATGATCGTGCTAACTTCACTTATAACCACTTCATTGAAGACTGGAGATTCTTAGCTCGTGTAAGCTACTACGGTGATTGGGTCACAGGTGGCTGGAGTGGAGATCCTTCTGCTACTGAAGGCGGAACAA
>JAUUZN010000029.1 GCA_030589945.1 Gammaproteobacteria bacterium
CACAGCATTTGTAGCCCCTTGATTGATGCTGAATTTCAGCCCAAATGCGGCTAGGTCATTGTTAATAGCCGAATTAGAATCGACCAGAGTAAGCAAATGGGTTTTTACTCTATGAAAATTTTGATCCCCGTCAACGATTCCTTCTTCTGCAAGATGACTGACAAGATCCAGTAGGCAATCTTCACCATTGATATCAGAGCATTGCTTGGAGGTAATTGAGTTTACCGTCGAACGTAATGTTGGACCTGTTGTCGTATCTAAAATTGAAGGTGTGCCATTAGTGATAATGATCAATTGAGTTTCTTGGCATTGCTGATCATATAATAGAGAATTTAAATAAAGATACGCCTCCAAATACGATTCTAAAATAGGCCTATCACTTATGGTACTCAATTCACCAATTGCAGCAACTAACTGAGTTCGTAATTCTGGCACATCACTAAGTTCAGTCATTGGATAGACTATAGACCCATCGGGTCCAATAGCACGGAGCAACGCCATTTTTATATTCGAATTATTCTCAGCAACCTTAGTGAGCACACGTTGGGTAGCGGAGAGATTGGTCGAATTAAATTGAACCAATCCACCATCAGTTGAATCTATAAAATATTCTTGCTCACTCTCCTGAGCATCATCACTAAGAATTACTAAAAATAAGACATTGGGTTTTGATGATTGGAGAAATGGTGAGCCGAGATATATTTCAATATCCTCAGCCACAATTTTAATCGGACTAAGGATTAAAACTAGAACAGAACATACCACTTGCAAAATAGCTTTGCTATGTCTACGAAATTTAGTGTTAAAATTAATCTTCATTAAATACCATCCTTGGAAATTTATGAGTTGCACTTACTAATTGAATTCAGGAAATATTCAACAGGGGCCTTTGATCGAAACCCACTGTTCTATTTTTCCAGATGTACGCTCAATGCGTCCTTCTGATTGTAATTTAATATAGTGACAGGAAATTTTACCTGTACCCACTCCCATACTAAAACCAGCACAATTACCAGGACATCCTTGGTAAGTTATTGCTGTTTTTGCGTTCAGCACACCATTATCACCAACAACATTAAAAGGTTCGCAATTGTCTTCACCCTGCTGCAAGTTTTCATCTGAGACTTCAAGCAGCATAGAACGCACAGTTCGTAATGGTGCATAACAATACTCATAATTTATATTATTGTTGTTCATAGGAATATATTGGCTAACAATACTGTCAACCGAATTTGGCTGAGTACTTAAATTATCTAATGATCCAGTGAAATAATTGTATTCTGCTATATACCGGGAGATAGAACTTTCAGCAGCATTTAAGGACATGGATGATAATTGCGCATTAGCAGTCATCTGTCTTGATAGACGACTATTTTGTAAAGCAGTCAAACCAACAAGAGATAGAATGAGTAAGAAAATTAATGCCGCTAATAACACAACTCCAGCCTGAATTTTAAAGCTTGTTAATTCAGCTGTCCTATATCCACTAATCACGAAACACCAACTGATTGGGTAAATAGATTAATCTCTCAAATTTTCGTCTCAATTTACGATCCTTAGGGCTGGAATAGACATAATCAAGAACTTGATACTGGCGCTCAGTCGATTGTTCAAGAACATCATTTTCAGAACTCAGAATGATGGCTAGTTTTATTGTGATAATCCTCAGTTTTTTACCAGACAGTTGGTCCGCCCTGAGATATCCATCAATGAGACCATCAAATCTAGGATCCGCAAGATCGATGCCGTATAAAATTTGAAGATTCTCAACATTAGGGATTATTTCTTGTCCATTACAAATCAAAGCCCCATCCGTTATAAAATAGTCGTTAATGATCTCCTCATCCTGAAATCTTCTTCGCCCAGCGCAATCATATTGTGTACTCGTGTCTAAATCGTAGTCTGGCTGATAATGAATACTTAAACGGTCACTTTGGTTGTAACCAGTTCCATCTGTACTTCGTAACAAATTAATAACACCGTTAAAATCTTTATTGTTTTTTAGGTTTGTCCAACCTGATTTTTTAACGTCATTTGTAAAGTATCTCAATGCAAAATTCCCAAAACTTTGTAACTCGACAACAGCCATCTGCAATCGATTTGTTTGATTTGCTGATAAATAAACCTGAGTCACTGAGATGAACAATAAAGTTCCTAAAAATGATGCGATCATTAATTCAATCAAACTAAAACCAAACTGCTTTTCTATGTTCACAGGTCTCTGAAGATGAACAAATTTCAGTTTACAACCTAATTTACTCAACCTGTTCATGGTACTAAGTCCAAAATAAAGCAGTCAGCACGCGTTGCTAATAATGGTTGATCTGTGACTAAATTAGATTGATTCAATCGCTCAACACAGCGCCCATTTAATAAAATTTCATTTCCTTGTGATTCATTACTTAGCCGTTTCTGAGGCCAAATGACAAAGATCGAATAATTTGAACCTGGGGAGCATGGATCATCATCTTCAACATTATTCATATCAGGGTTTAGTTTGTCTTCACAATCAACGAAAAATAATGTCCCCTCTGGTAGAAGTCTTGAGGCAAGCTCATTGTCGATTGCCTGTTGATTAGGATTTATCTTGCTTTTAATCTCGTTGATATCGCTAATGGCCCTACAATTCATTGCAAGTTTAAAATCAGTTAGCGAGTCTTCTGAAAGGGGAGTTATGCAAGCCTGTTGATTTGCTGATCCTAGAGAAGAGACATCATTGTTAAAATTCGAGCCATCAGTTTCTGAATAAACATTAAATCCATCATGTTCAGCACTTATCAATGGATGTTGATATCTTGATAGGTTGATATAGGTTCGATTCGCTCTCATTCGATCGGCCAGATCCTCTGCAATACTTTGTGCCTGCACTCGGTAATGAGCTGATTGACTTATGGTTAAAGAAATAGCCTGCATTTGCGCCATTCCTAAGATGCCAATCGACAAAATCAATGTCGCAATTAATACCTCAAGAATTGCAAAACCGGCCTGATGTGTGTTTTTTCTCATCCATGAGTACCTTCATTAAAAATAATATAAATTAAAGGGTTAACTATTAAAAATAAAATGAGCTTCTATTTTAAGAATAAAATATATTTACAGCCAGTGTAAATCTCTTGGTTTAAGGTAGGACTAACGCAGTTCGATGGGTAAGGCAAAAACCATGGTTTCTTTTTGACCACTGGATTCAGGTAACTCAATACCATCTGCTTTTTTTAGAGCCTCAATCACTTCAGAGACCAAAATTTCTGGAGCCGACGCACCCGCAGTGACACCCACCCGATTAACATTCATTAACCATTCAGGCTGAATTTCAGATGCATCATCAATTAAATATGATCGGGTTCCAGAGCGTTCAGCCAACTCTTTGAGTCGGTTCGAGTTCGATGATGCTGAAGAACCAACCACGAGGATCAGTTCACAGGATTTGGCTAATTCTCTAACTACGTCCTGTCTATTTTGTGTGGCGTAACAAATATCTTTTTTATGTGGACTATTGATGAGCGGCCAGCGTTGCTTCATTGCATTGACAATATCGGCAGTTTCATCCACAGAAAGAGTTGTTTGAGTGACGTAATAAAGTGAGGTTGCATTCTTTACCTCAAGGTTTGCAACATCTGTGATAGATTCAACGAGGTAAATTCCTGCCTCATCACAATCATATTGACCTAAAGTTCCTTCCACTTCGGGATGACCTTTATGACCCACCATAATACATTCATATTTACGACGAGCGTAACGAGCAACCTCAACATGTACCTTAGTGACTAGCGGACAGGTAGCATCAAATATTTTAAAACCTCTTACTTCGGCCTGTTTACGGATGGCCTGAGAGACTCCATGAGCACTATAAATAAGCGTGCTACCAACAGGAACCTCATCTAAATCTTCTATGAATATTGCGCCTTTAGTCTTTAGATCATCCACAACATATCGATTGTGCACCACCTCATGTTTGACATAAATGGGCGCACCAAATAGTTCTATGGCACGATTTACAATTTCAATGGCACGGTCAACTCCAGCACAAAATCCTCGAGGGTTAGCCAGTAGGATTTCCATCGATTAAGAGTTCTCTGGTTCAGGATTAACAAATGTATCAATGATCAACAACACCGCACCCATACTGATAGCAGCATCTGCAATATTAAACGCTGGAAAGTGACGCTCTCCCACGTACCAATCAATGAAATCAATCACGTACCCGAACATTGCACGATCGATAAGGTTGCCAATGGCACCACCCAAGACGAGGGTTAGGGTAATAATCAATAGCTGCTGAGACGATTGTAGCCTAGTGAGCCAGAAGACGATGCCAATACTAATTAATGCCGACACAGACGTAAGGAACCAGCGCTGCCAGCCAGATTGATCACTGAGGAAACTGAAGGCAGCACCAAAGTTTTGCACATAAAACAAATTAAAAAATGGTGTAATTTCTAATCGTTCATAAAGCTGAAAATTTTGAGCAATGTACTGTTTAGTCAGCTGATCGAGAATAACAACTACGAGGGTGATTATTAACCATCTATAGACTAACACCCCTCCCTTTTTTTGCTGGTGACTTGTCATTAGGCAAACTGCCGCACTTCACCATCACCATCAACATTGGTAATGCAACGGTTACATATTTCTGGATGTTCTGAATTTGAGCCGACATCTTCAATACGGTGCCAACAACGCGCACATTTTTCGTTGTTTGATTTCTTAACCGTCAAAACCAATCCTTCAATATCGGTATCTACTGCATTCTCTGGCTTTTGCTCAATCGCTTTTATGGTTGCCTTTGAGGTAATCAAAATAAACCGAAGTTCAGCACTCAAGACTGCAAGTTTTGATGTTAAGTTCTGATCCATATAGAGGGTAACTTCAGCTTCTAAAGAACCACCTAACTCACCCCTACCACGCATTTCTTCAATAACCTTGTTCACGGCAACCCGAATTTTAGACAACTTTTTCCATGTTGAGAGACTCACTTCAGCATCATCAGATAAAACTGTGAGTTGCTCATACCAGGTTTGAATAAAGATAGTTTCTGTACGATCACCAGGCATCGCTTTCCATATTTCGTCACTGGTAAAGACTAATATCGGAGATATCCAACGCACCATCGCCTCAAGAATGTGGTACATAGCACTCTGACAGGAGCGATGTGCCAAACAACCTTCCTTTGCCGTGTATTGACGATCTTTAATGACATCAAGGTAGAAACTACCCAAATCACCAGCACAATAATTATGTATCTTTTGCACGACCAGTAAGAACTGATAGTCGTCATAGTCTGATTTCAATTCGTTTTGTAATGCTAGTGCCCTATCAATGGCGTATTGATCAAAAGGTAGTAGCTGATCATAGGGAAGTAAATCGTTCTCAACATCAAAACCATTGAGATTTGATAACAAAAATCGTGCTGTATTTCTGATCCTTCGATAGAGGTCAGCGGTACGTTTTAGGATTTCATCAGAGACCGCAATCTCTCCCTGATAATCGGTTGCTGCAACCCATAGCCTTAGTATATCTGCACCCAAAGTAGAGGTAACCGATTGTGGCGCAACCACATTGCCTCTTGATTTTGACATTTTCTCACCGTTGCCGTCCACGGTAAATCCATGAGTTAAAACGGCCTTATAGGGCGCTTGACCTTTGGCCGCAAGTGAGGTGAGTAATGATGACTGAAACCAGCCACGATGTTGATCTGAGCCCTCTAAATAAATATCTGCAGGACTGTATAATTCCTCTCGATCGTCACAGACACTCACGTGACTTACTCCAGAATCAAACCAAACGTCCAGTGTATCATTCACTTTAACGTAGTCATCGGCTTCAGGACCTAACAATTCTTCAACATCCAAATCGAACCAAGCCTGAATACCTGATTGCTCGACCTTATCCGCCACCTTTTGCATCAACTCATAGGTATCTGGATGTAATTCACTGGTATCTTTATGTACGAATAAACTCATGGGCACACCCCATGTCCTTTGTCTTGAGATACACCAGTCTGGGCGATTGTTGATCATCGACTCTATACGAGCTTGGCCCCAATCGGGTACCCATTGCACAGCCGGGATGACTTCCATAGCATGCTCACGCAAATTGTTTTGCGTCATACTGATAAACCACTGAGGTGTCGCACGGAATATGATGGGAGTTTTATGACGCCAACAGTGAGGATAACTATGCTCAATGGTGGTGTGACAAAGCAGTTGGCCCACAGACTGTAGTTTTTCAACAATATTATCATTGGCCTTGAATACAAACTGGCCCTCAAAAAACTCGGTGCCTTCAATAAATACACCATTTGAACCCACGGGATTATTGACCGGCAATCCGTACTCTTTACCGACCACAAAATCTTCCTGTCCATGAGCTGGTGCAGTATGAACACATCCAGTTCCTGACTCTGTTGTGACATGGTCACCGAGAATGACCGGCACCAGATGCTGGTAAAAAGGATGCTGCAACATCAATTTTTCTAACGCGTTTCCTTTACATACTCCCAGAATTTGATGCGACACTGTTTTATATCGTTCAAGCGATGACTCAACCAAATCTTTGGCCAAGATTAATTTTCTTGATTCCGGTGTTACGCCCTCTACTTCAGCAAAATCGACAGCAACCAATGCATAATCCAATTCAGGATGTATAGAAACAGCTTCATTCGCTGGAAGAGTCCAGGGGGTTGTTGTCCAAATAACCATTGCTGCAGAATCAACGCTATCAAGTGCCATTGCGTCAGCAAGTGACTGTACATCAACAACATTGAACCCAACATCAATCGCTGGAGATCGCTTGTCCTGATACTCTACTTCTGCTTCAGCAAGTGCTGAACCACAGGCTGTACACCAATGCACCGGCTTAAAACCTTTATGCATGTGATCATTCTGGATGATTTTTGAAAGAGTTCGGATGATGTTCGCTTCATATCGAAAATCCATAGTCTTGTAGGGATTATCCCATTCGCCAAATACCCCGAGTCGTTTAAAGTCTTCTCTCTGACCGTTAATCTGCTTCTCAGCGTACTCGCGACATTTTTTGCGAAACTCTGCCACTGGGATTTTGACGCCCGCTTTACCAAATTTCTTTTCAACATTAAGCTCAATTGGCAAACCATGACAATCCCAACCTGGAATGTAGGGTGCATCATAACCACTGAGTGTCTTACTACGAACGACCAAATCCTTAAGAACCTTATTAACCGCATGACCAATGTGTATATTTCCATTTGCATAGGGTGGACCATCATGCAGAATAAATTTTTCACTGCCTGCTCTGGCTTTTCTGATGACGCCATAAATATCGTTATCAGTCCAATCTTTAAGCATCGCAGGTTCACGATTTGCAAGATTAGCTTTCATGGCAAATGTCGTCTTCGGTAAATTTAAGGTACTTTTATAATCAGTCATGCTAGTTATTTTCGTCTTATGGTTTAATTTGTTTTTGTTCAATCTGAAAGTTTACATCAGCTGTCATTCATTAGGAATATCAGCATGCAATATATTAATCTTTTTCTGGGACATACGGCTTATATTTCAAGGGCAAACATCTTTTTTGCACGAATGACATCCTTTCCAATCTGTTCAACCAATTGTTCTAATCCATCAAATTTTTGTTCTCTGCGGATAAAGTTAAAAAATTGAACCATAACGGCCTGCCCATAAATATCCTCGTCAAAATTAAAGCAATGAACTTCTAGCTGTTCACGCATTCCTCCAACCGTTGGTCTCTGGCCGATGTTGGCAACTCCAAAATGCTCAGTCTGTTGTTGCGTACCTTCATTGAGGATTAATTTGACAGCATAAACACCCTTCAGTGGGTTTACACATGACTTGATAAGTATATTCGCTGTCGGAAAGCCTATTGTTCTGCCTCGTTTATCGCCATGAAAAACACGACCTGTAATAGAATACGGTCGACAAAGCAATTTCTCAGCATAGGATAAATCGCCACGAGCTAAAGCATCTCTAACCAATGTGCTACTAACCCTATTGCCATCCATGCTCAAAGTCTTAGTATTTTCCAATTCAAACAGGTACTCAGTAGAGAGTTTTTGTAAGAGAGAATAATTACCCTGTCGCTGATATCCAAAACGAAAATCATCGCCAATGATTAAATGTTTGATGCCAAGCTTTTTAACTAATAACTCTGTGACAAAATCCTCAGCAGTCATTTGTGAAAATTGACGATTAAACTTGATGATCACCACACGCTCTATATTGTAACGCTTAAGTTGGATTAACTTTTCACGTAAGGATGTTAATCGTGCTGGGGCATTATTGGCTGCAAACAGCTCTTCTGGATGTGGCTCAAAAATCATCACTGTTGCTGGAACCTGATGAAATTTCGCACAATCGATTAGTCGTTTTAATATTGCCTGATGACCTAAATGGACTCCATCGAAATTACCAATGGTCAAAACTGACCCCTGATGTCTTTCGTCTAAATTATGTAATCCTCTGACTAACTGCATTTGAGCTGATTATCCACTTCAATATGTTTGGCTTTGGTTCCAAAAAGCCTGTGATTATAACTGCTTGGTTGCAACTCGACTAGTGGTTTGTTTGATATATAATTTATTGGTTTGTGCTTTTCGGCAGAGGTGTTGTTGCGCTATTGTTCAGGACGCCGTGAACCCATCCATGGGGGCTTCGCTGCAGCGTCCCTGCTGCAGAGACCTGTACAATAGCGCAACAACACCTCTGCCTAGTTTGGCAACTAGGTGTGGCCAATAAATTTTTATCGGTGGAGATTGCGTTGTATTAATTAATTTCTTAGGTCGGTTAGTCTTAGGCCCGTTATGTATAGGGTTGTTAGATAGGCGCTGATTGCTGCTGCTATTTCTATCGATAGCTGTGTGACTCGTTGGAAGATGCTCCAGTCTTGCCATTGTTGTGCGGGTTCGTGCAGTAGCCAAAGGACGGTGATCATTGCTGTTGATGCTATGAGTATGCGGCCACTCCACTTTAGCCATCCGGGTAATGGGATGTAGCTGTTATTGGCTCTTAGGCCTCTGTAGAGCAGAATTGCGTTTAGGGCTGCGGCGATTGAGGTAGCTAGTGCTAGTCCTACATGCCCTAGCGGTTTATAGAGAAGTAAATTCAATACGATGTTGGTGACCAGCGAGATAACGCCTATCTTGACTGGTTTTTTCATGTTTTGTTGGCTGTAATAGGCTGAGGCTAGGATTTTTATCAGCATGAAAAATGTCAGACCTAGGCTATAAGCCATGAGGCTTAAGCTTCCCTTATATGCATCGATTGTTCCAAAGGTACCGTGCTGAAATAGGCTTAACATTAGAGGTTCAGACAAAAGAATTAGCCCTATGGAAGCTGGAATACCCACCAGAACGACCAATCGTATTGCCCAATCGATCATTGCGGAAAATTCTTTTTTTGATGATTCTGCGTGTTTTTGTGAAAGATTTGGCAAGATCACCGTCGCTATGGCAATTCCTATGACTCCGAGCGGAAACTCCAGCAGTCTATCTGAATAATAAAGCCAACTGATCGAGCCGGTAACTAACGATGTGGCTATCATGGTATCTATCAATAAATTAATCTGGCTCACTGAAACCCCAAACAGTGCTGGAAGCATGAGTTTTAAGACACGTTTTACACCTGGGTCGGACCAGCCCCATTTGGGTCTTGGAAGTAATCCCTCCTTCCATAAAAAAGGTAATTGCAGTAATAACTGAAGAATTCCAGCTATAAAGATAGCCCAGGCCAGAGCAAATGAAGGTTGAGACATCATTGGCGCTACGATTATTGCAGCTGAAATTAAAGAAATATTGAGTAACACGGGTGTAAACGCAGGAATTGCATAACGATGTATTGAATTAAGTAGTGAGCCGCAGAGTCCCGTTAACGATATAAATAAAATATACGGAAACGTAATTTTTAATAATGCATCAGCTAATTCAAACTTTTCAGGCTGTCCGATAAAACCATATCCAAACAGTGATACCAATCCTGTTGAACCGATGACACCAACAGCTGTGACCAAAAGTAGGATAACCCCTAATGTACCCGCCACTCGATCAATGAAATTTTTTAATTCTGCGGCCGTTCGCCGGTGCTGATAGTCTTTTAAGATGGGCACAAATGCTTGCGAAAAAGCACCTTCAGAAAATAACCGCCTTAAAAAGTTTGGAATTTTTTGTGCGAAGAGAAAAACGTCTGCCGCAAGACTGGCACCTAAAAGGTTAGCGAGCACCACATCTCTGACTAAACCAAGGACTCTCGAAATCAGTGTCATGCTGCTCACAATCGAACTGGATTTCAGTAAATTAACAGTATCATTTTTGGTCGACTGACTTGATTGATTCTTTAATTGATGACCAGATTGCTCGTCTGAGGTATGTTGTTTCATAGAGGGATATTAACGACCAATTCAGCTTATTATTATAATGTTTTGCATATTGTACCTTATATTTTGCAAAATCAGCATACTCAAGGCTAAAAAGCGTTGACAACTTGCTTAAAAAGCGGCATATTCTCGCACCTAATTTTATGAGTATTAACAAATCAGGAGAATACCTTGGCAAACTCAGCTTCTGCACGCAAACGTGCTCGTCAAGCCGAAACACACAGAAGAGCGAACGCAAGTCGTCGTTCAATGATGCGCACCTATATGAAGAAAGTTATTGCTGCGATTGATGCTGGCGATAAAGAGCAAGCGACAGCGGCATTTAACGTTGCAGCTCCAATTATTGATCAGTCTGTAAGTCAAGGGCTCATCCATAAGAATAAAGCAGCTAGACATAAGTCAAGATTAAATGCTCAGATCAAAGCGCTCTAATTTTAGAAACGCGGAAGTTCAAAAGTAATAAGCTCGAACTATTCGAGCTAATAAAAAAACCGACGTAATGTCGGTTTTTTTGCATCCAGCTATTTTATTAAAGCTATAGTGAAATAGGTTAGTTAATCCCAATCCATTTCGTCATCCATTGGCAATGGTTCTTCAGGTTCTATCCCTAATTCTTTCAAGTTTTCGAAGTGAGCCATAATATCTGCTACCAATTGTTCGGTACCAACCTTACTAATCGATGATATTTTTGAAACATGTCCAGTCCAATTTAAAGCCTTGATTACGCTAGCACCAATCTCTTCAATTTGCTCATCATCCAACAAATCAGTTTTATTCAATACTAACCAACAATCTTTTCGTGTGAGTTCATCGCCGTATTTTTCAATTTCTTTAACAATGGCTCTGGCATTTTCAGCTGGGTCACTGAGATCAGCTGGCATCAAATCTACGAGGTGCAATAATAATCGAGTTCTTGAAAGGTGTTTTAGGAAGCGAGTACCCAGACCGGCGCCCTCTGCTGCTCCCTCAATAAGACCCGGTATATCAGCAATAACAAAACTACTACCGCCCTCAAGTCCTACGACACCTAAGTTGGGAACCATTGTAGTAAAGGGATAATCAGCGACTTTTGGTTTTGCGGCAGACACCGCGCGAATAAATGTCGATTTCCCAGCGTTAGGAAGCCCTAGGAGCCCGACATCGGCCAGTACTCTAAGTTCGAGCTTAAGACGACGGTATTCACCCTCAGTGCCCTCTGTGGTTTGCCGAGGAGTGCGATTAACCGAACTTTTAAAGCGGACATTACCTAAACCGTGAAAACCACCCTGTGCGACCAGGAGCGTCATCCCAGGTTCAGTAAGTTCACCAATGAGTTCATTGGTGTCATTGTCTAACGCTCTAGTACCGAGAGGGACTTTTAGATACTTATCTTCGCCACCGGCACCCGTTTGGCAGCGCATGCGTCCTTTGTCACCCTGTTTAGCATGATAGGTGCGTACGTACCTGAAATCGACAAGGGTATTGAGATCGTTATCGGCAATGAGAAAAACCGAACCACCATCGCCGCCATCGCCACCATCGGGACCGCCGCGAGGCACATATTTTTCACGACGGAAACTAAGACAACCATTACCACCGTTGCCTGCGATCACTTTGATAAGTACTTCATCTACAAAACGCATGTTACTGAACCTACCGTTCTAACTTATTACCGAAATAAATAATCATTATATAACAAAAAGCCCCGTCAAGGACGAGGCTTTAAATCAATCAGACGTCTAAGACTTAGCTAGCAGCTATGATACTGACGTACTTTCTATTGAGTGCACCCTTGACTTCAAATTTCACATGTCCATCTGCTTTTGCGAAGATGGTATGATCTCTGCCAAGACCTGCATTTGTTCCTGCATGAAAGCGTGTGCCTCTTTGGCGTACTATGATGCTACCAGCGCTAACCAGTTCCCCACCGAATCGTTTTACACCGAGTCGTTTGGATTCTGAATCGCGACCGTTCCGAGTACTACCGCCTGCTTTTTTGTGAGCCATTGTGGTTGCTCCCTTTTAATGTCTTTAATTCAAATGTAAGTGATATGAAATAAGAGTAAATACTGAATCAATGCCGTATAAATTATGCGCTGATTCCAGTAATTTTTACTTCTGTATACCATTGAC
Source organism: Gammaproteobacteria bacterium (assembly GCA_030589945.1). GTDB lineage: Bacteria > Pseudomonadota > Gammaproteobacteria > Enterobacterales. The sequence goes on from JAUUZN010000029.1 coordinate 12,475, forward strand.
GATGTCCCATCTGCTTCATATGATGCTTACGTCGCTTAAACTTTATCACTCTGATTTTTTTACCACGACCGTGAGAAACAATTTCTGCACTCACTTTTGCACCGTCAAGGTAAGGTTTGCCGATAGAGATAGTTTCTCCGTCTGCAACCATTAATATTTTATCAAAATCAACTGTAGCACCGGTTTCGCTGGTCAACTTCTCTAGTTTAAGAACCTGTCCTTCGCTGACTCTGTGTTGTTTTCCGCCACTTTGTATTACTGCGTACATTTTCTAAAAATCTCCGCTTAAAATTCTGTTCCGAATTCTGTTCTAATTTGCCAAGCAAATGAACAAAAAATCAATTTAACCTATTGGAAGGCGGCGCATTTTAAGTGATTAACCTGCCGGTGGCAAGTAATAATTAGGAGAAAATAGAGAATAATACACAGTTTTATACTCATTCATTGAACAGAGACGATAAATCCTTAAAATAATAGTGAATATTTTTACTATTAGCTTCAACTAACTTGATAAGAACACTGACCAAAATCAATGAATATCAATCTTTCGCTTGACCCAAATCTTACTTCACCATAGCATTGCCACAGATTATTTAACTGATACTTTTATTAACTAGTATATTAGCTAGAAGAAGCAAAAATGCCTGAAAAAACAACCTTAATGGATTTTAATGCCGTCAGTGAATTGGTCAAAGATGAAATGTCTGAGGTCGATGCTCTAATCATCAAACGCTTGAGCTCAGATATTGCCCTTGTCAACCAGCTGGGTTACTACATTATCAACAGTGGTGGTAAACGTTTGAGACCACTGCTACTGGTTCTCGTTGCAAAAGCATTAGGTTATAAGGGTGAGTTTCACATTAACTTGGCCGCAATCATTGAATTCATACACACCGCTACACTATTGCATGATGATGTGGTCGATAAATCTGATTTGCGTCGAGGAAATGAAACGGCAAACGCCTTGTTTGGCAATGCTGCCAGTGTTCTAGTAGGTGATTACCTCTATTCACGTTCATTCCAGATGATGGTTGAAGTAGAAAATATTAATGTCATGAAAGTGCTCTCAGACACCACTAACACCATTGCAGAAGGCGAAGTCATGCAGTTGATGAACTGTAATGACCCAGACACCAACCTTGAGAGCTATCTTGATGTTATTCATCATAAAACTGCGACTCTTTTTGAAGCGGCATGCCGGCTAGGAGCCATTATCTCTGGTGCCAATTTGGATACTGAGAATGCGCTTGCACGATATGGTTTACATCTTGGTAACGCCTTTCAACTGGTCGATGATGCGCTAGATTACAGTGCTGATGCTGAGCAACTGGGTAAAAATGTTGGTGATGACTTGGCAGAAGGTAAACCAACAATGCCTCTCATACTAGCAATGCAATTGGCAACAGCTAGTGAACAAGAGATGATAAAAAATGCTATCACCGAAGGTGGATTAGAGCACCTTACAGAGATTACAGGCGTTATCCGCTCAACAGGTGCACTCGAGCAGACAATGGCCTACGCTAAGGAAGAAATTGAACGAGCAAACAGTCAGTTGGCTTATTTACCTGATTCAGCGTTCAAAGAAGCACTGATATCAATCGCCGAATTATCGGTTAACCGAAGTAACTAGTAGGCCTCTTAACAAAGGTTTCTAACTATAAAACTCTCGCCATAAAGGCTCTAGAAATTGCTGGAAAATTTTTCGTTAATGCTTCTTCTGTGATCGATTTGTTATCGTTATCAATAATGGTCATAGATACTCGATCGGCCAGTTGAGTGATCTGAATCCTATAAGTTTCATCAGGCAATATCAGAGAGTTTGCATCTTCACTAGACCAGAAAGAAAGTGAATCAAAAAAGCTTTCTTCAGTAAATTTAATGAAATACAAGCCTTGAGTCCGATCTTTATCTTCAACAATCACTTTCAACATTTTCATAGCAATTGGAATTCGTGTCCAAACCCGTTCAAAATTGGTTGTTGAAATGAGTGCCGGATTACCGTCATTATCAACACCCAATTTAACCGTTATTCCACCGAGACCCGATTCATTGACCAACTGTCGACTTTTAGTAATGTCTTCTACATACATAAAGCCTAAGAAACTGTTTAACATCTCTTTTTCTATTCTTCCTGAGTCATGAACGGTAACCCACTCACCGCTTTTACTCACCTTTTCTTGAGATTCTATAAGCTCAACGGTCAGCGTGTTTTCTGCAGGATTATTTGTACTGCCCAGAATAAAATTATAGCGACTACGCCATGCGAGAATATCACCCGACCAAAATGCGTCATCTTCAATCGTCACCCAGTCCGTGGTGATGGTTGCAACACCGGGCTCTTTTTTCTCAAGTTGGATATTTTTTTCAGCAATAAAGCGTTCAACACTTGACCATAAATCATTCACTGATTGCATCACAAAAACAGAAGAGTATTCGTCATCGCGATTAACTCTAATTTTATTACCTAATGTCAGCACCTGCATGGGCGCTAAAATATTAGCATCTACACCATAAACGATGCCTTTGGTTTCATCACTCAACTCTGGAACCAGATACTGGTCTTGAATATTTGCTTTTCCTAACTCTTCTGGAATTTCGAGTTCTTTGGATAATTGAGCTTGCGAATAATCGTGTTCAGATACAAACAGTTGGTCACCATCAGGCAACCAACTACAACCACTGGATAGACTGATAGCCAGTGCGACGGTTGAAATAAGCGATATTCTAAAAATGGTTTTCAATTGTTTCTCCTGATACATTTAACGGCTTAAGCCTAACCCAAAATTTTATGCGGTATTTTATGCGGCAATGGTAACCTTATTCATCAGCTTTTGTAAGCCTCTTGGCTATGCAGACTAGTCTTTTTAACTATTTGGGATAATTTGTTTTCAAAGTCAGTACTCTGAGTGATAATATGCACATTAGTTCAATGAATAAAATTTTGGAAAATAGAACATTATGGATAGCTATCTCGTCATTACAATACTGGCCACGGATAAGCCCGGCATAGCCAACGACTTAACATCAATTGCTGCGGATAATAATTGCAATATCATTGATAGCCGGATGGCAGTATTCGGGAATGAATTTGCGGTGCTCATGATGATTTCAGGAAGTTGGAATTCCGTCGCTAAATTTGAAAATGCTTTAAAAACCCTAGAACAGAAGCAAGGCTACCAAATACTGGTCAAGCGAACAGAAGCCAATGATAATAAAGCCAATCAAATGCCCTATAGTGTAGAGGTTGTAGCGCTTGATTCACCGGGTATCATTAAAGATGTTTCAACATTTTTTGCAAACCAATCCATTAATGTCGAAAACTTGGTGACTGAAACTTATAAAGCACCCCACACTGCTGCGCCAATGCTAGTACTTAATATGACTGTGAATATTTCTTTTGATATTCAGATTGCTGATTTACGAGAAGAATTTATGATTTTTTGTGATGAATTGAACCTCGATGCGACACTCGAACCGATTAAAGGCTCTATTTAATCCAATTAAGCCTATTCAACCTCTACGATTAAATCACCATCAGCGCTATCCTGAACGGCACTGATGACGGCTTTGACCAGTGTCGCTAAGGGAATGGCAAAGAAAATACCCCAAAAACCCCAGATACCTCCGAACAGTAACACCGCACAAATAATAGCGACAGGATGTAAATTAACGGCTTCAGAAAACAATATGGGCACAAGGATATTCCCATCCAATGCTTGAATAACGCCGTGGGCGATGAGCATTGTCCAAAGAGGTGTATCAAGTCCCCATTGAAAATAACCAATTAGAGCGACGGGTATGGTCACAACTGCTGCGCCAATGTAGGGAATGAGTACCGAAAATCCAACGAGGACACTCAGGAGTAACGCATAGTTTAATCCCAATATAATAAATGCGACGTAGGTGGCGACACCAACAATCAATATTTCTGCGACCTTTCCTCGTACATAGTTACCAATTTGGTCATTCACTTCTAGCCATACTCTGTCGACCATCATGCGATCATTAGGTAGCCACTGTAAGCTCCAATTAACGATTATTTTCTTATCTTTCATTAAGAAAAAGACTAGTAATGGCACTAAAAATAAATAGATTAATAAGGCCATCACACTCAATAATGAGCTGAATGAAGCCGATAATACAGCCTGTCCAACACTACCAAAATCGGAAGCAATGGAAGTGGTTAGCTCGTGAATTTGAGTCTCCGTGATAAAACCTGGGTATTCCTTAAGCAATTGAAGCAACTTTTCTTGTCCTTGAACAAACATTCTCGGTACATCATTGAGTAATGCGCTTATTTGACGCCATATGAGAGGTATAAAGACGAACACGGTGGTTAATAACAGTGCAATAAAACCGGTAAAGACTAGCATTACCGCCAAGCTGCGAGGACATCCTTTATTACTCAAGGTTGAAACGACCCACTCGAGTAGATAAGCAAAAACAATGGCCACAAAAAGTGGATTTAAAATATCACCCAACAACAGTACAAAGGCAAAGCCAAAAACGAGAGCAACACCTAATCCAACAGCCTGAGGATTAGAAAAATTTCGTTGAAACCAGGTAACAAACAATCCCGACATTGGGGTTCCTCAAATATAAATAATGATGATATCTTATCGATGGATTGTTCAATGTTTGTTGAAACAATGAACTTTTTTATTGTTTTGACATCAAGATATACATGCAGTGTAGCAGTCTCTCTAAAGTTCTGCTCGATTTTATACCTCTGAGTCAGGTAAGATTATACGGTATTTATTAAATTGATTATTGGAAAAACAATTACAAAATGTTTGCACTTAGAATTACATTAATTATTCTGCTTCTACCCGTTTTTGAAATTAACTATTTTGCTAAAAGTAGTGAACTCCCTGATATGGGCAGTAGTATTAATAAAGTTTTGCCTCTGAACATAGAGCAAGAGCTAGGCGAAAAATACATGCGCTATATTCGCCTGCAATTGGATATTATTAGTGATCCCCAAATAAGAAATTACATCAACGAGATTGGCTTTCGCCTGGTCGCAGAAAACGAGGATGCAAAAGATCGTCAATTTTACTTTTTTGTGATCAACGACCCAGCCATTAATGCATTCGCCATGCCCGGTGGTTTTATTGGTATTAACAGTGGTCTTATCAAAAATGCAATATCCGAAGATGAACTCGCGGGGGTAATGGCCCACGAAATAGCGCATGTTACCCAACGCCACATAGCGCGAAGAATCGAGCAGCAGCAATCACTCAGCATGCCGATGATGTTAGCAACTCTCGGTTCGATCTTGGTAATGACGCAAAATACAGAAGCAGGCATGGCAGCGATCACAGGTCTTCAGGCCGGTGCGACTCAAATGATGATCAACCATACTCGTACTAACGAATCGGAAGCCGATAGAATCGGAATCCTTTCCTTAGCAAATGCCGGCTTTAACCCGATGGGTATGGCTGATTTTTTTGAAAAATTAATGAAATTTAGTCGTTATCAAAGTAACCAACTGGCATTTCTTTCTACGCACCCCTTGAGCCAACAGCGAATCACTGAGGCCCGAGATAGAGCACGTAATCTAAACGTAACAAGGCGAGGTAATGAATTTAACTTTCGGATGTTCAAAAAACGCCTTTTTAGTCTCTTACCAGCGGATACGAAGATTGAAAAATCTCAATATGAACGTTCTCTGAAAAAATTCGAACAAAAGAGCATACCAGTCGATGCCCAATATGGTTATGCCCTCACCCTTGGGCGGTTGGATGAATATGATTCGGCAATTAAATTATTGAAAAAATTGTTACAAGAACATCCCACAAGTCTTTATTTTATTTTGTCCCTTGCGGAGCAATACATTGCCAGTGACCAGCCCGAAATTGCCATCGATTTATTGAGTAAGCCACTCAAACTAAATCCCGGGAACGATTCGATCACTATGTTGTACGCCAAAGCACTCATTGCTAACAAACAAATTAAGAGTGCCCTCGATGTACTATATGAACATCTGCCAAAATTCGAAAAAGAACCATCCGTTTATGAACTTATTGCAGAAGCTCAATCACAGGATGGTTTATTTAAAGAAGTTCATGAATCAACTGGACTGTTTTTATATTATTCAGGTGACTTACATGGTGCCATTGCTCAATTCAAATTAGCCCTCAAAGGACGCAGTGACGACCCGTATTTTAATTCAAGGCTCTTTGCAAGAGTCCGTATGGTTCAAGAAGAAATTTTGGCAACCAAATAATTAGTCTTAGAAACTTGTCCTGAACCGACCATAAACATGAGTATCAAACCGATAAAAACATTTTTTAGGCAATTTATTTTTGACATAGGTCTATTTTTTTACCAAAAGTATTTCCAATTTCAAAAGGTTACATTAAACTAACGCTAGGTCAGTGTTTAATCTTAAAAGAAGTTACAGTATTTTTATGGATAAATTAAAGCTAACGTTCCCTTCACCACATCCTGGTACCCATCTCCTTGTTGAGACGAGACCGGATAAATTCGCAGAGTGGCTAGAAAGCCTACCTTCCGGGAATATGCCTCGTTTTGTGACTGAAGTCGCCGATGCAGTGACCAATTTAAACCGAACAGATTTGCCAATAGTTCAAAGGTTGTCTCTAATGCAACAGTTAGATATGGTCTATAGCTCTATTCACAACTATTACCGACCTTTAATGAAAAGTGGCCCGCACAAGGGTAATTTGGCCCCTATCAAAGAACTCAAAGAGCTTTATCGCCTGACAAGAGAAATGTCATTTGCTTATAAAATATCGGTCTATGCTTATATTGATAAGAAGGTGTTTTTTGGTAAGAATAAAAATTTAGCCAATGCGATTAATATGGCTTTGCACTATCTTGGCTTAGAACTACTGGAACAGTATGAACTCTATTCTCCAATACCCATGTATATTTGGCGTGAGATTCATCAACTGTATTACACCGCTGAGAGTCGTCACCTGAGCGAACTATCAAACCCGGATATGGGCTTAATTCATTGTTTTAATGTTGCTGAGACCACCTATATTAGAATTTGTTTAATGGCTCTATCTAATCCGTATCATTTAAAACGAGGCGATCACTGGGAAGTATTTACCTACCTCAATCATTGGACGATACAAACGATCATCAGTGAAGATCCTGATGATTTTTCAGATAAAAATTGCTTTGTAATTGATCTCGATGCTGATGATAAACCCACAACGTTAAAGACCCTCGAAGACCACGAGAACCCTGATCTTCGTTTCTTACTGACAGCTCAACTGACCATTCGACTTGCTCATCATATTGATGAAATTCAGATCGATGATAAATGCCCAAAGAATTGCTTTAGTAATAACGTCATTGCTAGAAAAGCTACGCACCTTATGGAAAATATGCTGGCAAGTTGGGAATCAAAACAGGAACGACAAAATCCCCGCTATCCACGCATTGATAAGATGGAAGTTATTTGGGGGTTACAGAATATTCACCAGGTCATCAGTAGCACTGACCCGATACTAGAAAACAACTTAAAGACGAATGTAGACAACATCATTGAACAACATTGGACGACTATTAACAAAAGTGACGGTGGTACCTGTCTTGCTCGACCACGGGAAAAAATTAATGAAATTGATGTTGGGTTGCTCGTTGCAATACGTGAATCTGTCTCGGGTGAAGCTAATTCAAGTTGGCTGCTTGGTTCAATCAGTTGGATCACTGGTAACAAACGAAATGGCACCCAGGTGGGAATCCAATATATGAAAGGTGACCTGCAGGCTGTTATTTTACAAGCCCGCAAAGGGAACTATATCGATACCGGTAGCCATATGGCATTAATGCTATCAGGCGAACAGATTCATGGACTACTCACTCCTACTCTTCTAACCACGTCAGGCCTCTACATTGAATCGAGACCGATGATGTTACGTGTGGGAGAAGCTGAACAGTTTATTCATGCACGATTAAAAGTAGGTTCTACAGGCTCAGTGGACCGATTTTTCTACCAGACTGATAATCAACAAATTAGCACATCGGAACAACAGGCAGAGAGTAAAACTGAGAACAGCTCTGATGTATCTAGTGAAGATGAAGAAATTATTAACCTCAATGCTATGCCCATGGCCCATGCTGAAGACTTTGAGGCTGCAGCAAGAAAAGAGCGTGATAAGAGAGTTACCCTGGACGATATGATTGTTCCTAAAAACAAATAGCCCCCCATTCAATAACAATTTACTCAACTCAATTAAGGATTTTTACCCTGATGGTTAAAATATATCATAATCCACGCTGCTCTAAATCAAGACAAACTCTTCAGATACTGACAGACAAGAACATTGAACCTGAAATTATCGATTATTTAAATTCACCTCTTGATAAAGGACAATTACAGCAATTAACGCAGATGCTTAATTGTTCTGTACGTGAAATAATGCGAACCTCAGAAGCTGATTATAAGGATAATGGCCTTAAAAATAATGAGCTTTCAGATGACGAGCTTTTTGATTCTATTGTTAAATGGCCAAAATTATTACAACGACCTATCGTCGTCAATGGCACCAAGGCAGCAGTGGGTCGACCACCTGAAAGTGTTCTCGACATTCTATAATCAGCACTTTATAAATAACAAATTAAACAGAATTAGAGCAATGACCGAAACGAACGTTAGTAACAAGTCTCTCACAATGGATAAAAACACGCGCCGAGCGAGAAATCTTACCCTCTATGGTTATTTGGGAGTGGTCCTACTCATTCCAATTTGGATTTGGGTTTTAGCGCCACCGGAGTTGCTATCAAAAACATCGACTACCATACTTTGGTGGACGCCTCTGTTGTTTCCTATGATAGGTATTTTAAAGAACAATCCCTTTACCTTTGCCTGGTCAGGTTTTTTAGCCGTATTCTACTTGAGTCAGGCGATCACCACCTTTATTTCCAGTGAATCAGAGCAATATTTAGCGCTCATTGAAATCATTCTAACGAGTTGTTGGTTTATTGGTGCATCAATGTTCTCAAGATGGCGGGGACAAGAACTTGGACTCGAACTGAAGAAAAAAAACAGCACTCTATAATTGAGTTCCAAAATGTCTTAATGAATGGTCGCACAGCACTAAAGCGGCCATCGCTTCAACAATGGGTACCGCTCGGGGTAACACACAGGGATCATGTCTGCCATGGACTTGATAATCAACGGTTTCACCCTGCTTGTTGACTGTTTTTTGCTTTTGCAGAAGTGTCGCCACAGGCTTAAAGGCAACTCTAAAATTGATCGGCATGCCATTTGAAATGCCCGCCTGAATACCACCAGAAAAATTACTAGCGGTCATTATCTTTTGCTCTTTACTAATAAATTGATCATTGTGTTCAGAGCCTTTCATTAATGTTCCAGAAAATCCAGAGCCAATTTCAAATCCTTTACTGGCATTAATGGATAACATTGCACGGGCTAGATCAGCTTCTAACTTGTCATAAATAGGTTCGCCGAGTCCTACTGGAACACGTTGTACGCAACAAGCGACAACGCCACCAATGGTATCGCCTGCTTTTCTGACCTGCTCAATTCTCTTGATCATTTGTTTTGCTATTGACTCATCCGGGCAGCGAACAATATTGGATTCTACCTGCTCTGCCGTCACTGATTCAGGATCGGTTTTAAACTCAATGTCTTGGACGGATTCAACCCAGGCAGTAATTTTAATTCCATGACGCACTGCGAGTAATTTTACTGCTATGGCACCTGCTGCAACTGAGGCAGCAGTGACTCTTGCTGAGGTTCTACCACCACCCGCCACATCTCTGATGCCATACTTTTGTTGATAGGTGAAGTCGCCGTGACTTGGTCGAAATAACTCCGCAATATTGGAGTAATCTTTCGATTTTTGATCCTGGTTTTGCAGCAATAGGCTAATGGGGGTTCCCGTTGTTACACCATCAACAAGACCCGAAACTATCTGCACGATGTCCGACTCTTTACGTTGACTGACAATTTTACTTTGACCCGGCTTGCGTCGATCGAGTGCCGGTTGAATATCATCAACTGATAGCGTTAATCCTGCTGGACAGCCTTCCACCACAGCACCCAACATCGGTCCATGTGACTCTCCCCAATTGGTGACTTTGAAAAGTTTGCCAATACTATCGCCTGCCATAAATTCCTACCCTACTTAATAATTAGCTTAATTGTACGCCAAGTTGCTGTAAAAACTTCCAGTAATTAGGAAAAGATTTTGCTACAACATTATGCTCGTTTATTTTAATAGCCATTAATTTTAATGACAAAAGACCTAAGCTCATGGCCATCCGATGATCATCATAGGTCTCAAAGACAAGCGAATCATCTGACTGTGTTACCTGCCCACCATGAATCACTAAACTATCGGCAGTGGTGTCAATCTGAATACCCAACTTTCTCAATTCTGTTGCAGTATCTTCAATTCGATTTGACTCTTTAAAAGCCAAGGTTGCAATGTTACTGATGGTCGTTGTTCCATTAGCGAATACAGCAACAGAGGCAAGTGTTTGCACCACATCAGGCATATCACACATATCAACATTCACTGCAGTTAACATCTTAGGACCCTGACAATGGTAACCTTGCTCGTCCTGCCAAATTTTACAACCCATCATCACCAATACTTCAGCAAATTTGGCTTCGCCCTGCAGAGAACGTTCGGGATAAAAGTTTGTGATACAGATATGACCTGCCGTTATCGCTGCTGCAGCTAGGAAGTAAGACGCTGACGAGGGATCTGACTCCAATTGGTATTCAACACCCTGGTATTGTTGTGGTCCTTTTATAGTAAATTCACGAAGATCCAATGAAGCTTGAACCTGTACATTAAACGCCTTCAGTAAGTCGATGGTCATTTCAAGATAAGGTTTCGATACGGGCTCCGCTGAGAGAGTTATAACCAGACCGCCCTCTAACTTAGCTGCTGACATTAATAGTGCTGAGATGTATTGGCTGCTTGTTTCACCACTCATCAAAACCTTGCCGCCGGTAATGGGTCCTTTAACACTCACTGGTAATGTCATGGCTGATGACTGTTGATCGATTGATTTTGAAGTGAGTGATTTTGAAGTAATGACCGCTCCGAGTTTTTCAAGGACTCGAAATAGCTCTGCCATTGGGCGAGTATTCATTTTCGGGCTTCCACCAATATCAATGCTCTGTTCAGATAAGGCGAGTAGCGGCAGCACAAACCTAGAGAATGAACCACTGTGTGAACTATTTATTTGTAGGTCGGTGGCTAAGTTGTGCCAATTAATACCCGAACACTTCAGGGTGTGGTCAGACCATTGGAATGTCGCACCCAGAAGGCTCAGCCCTTCGATGGAAGTCATGATGTCATCATTCTTAGGCATATTATAAAGGGTTGAACCCGTTTCACTGAGCGCAGCCAATATCAACAATCGATTGGCTAGGTATTTACTACCAGGTAAAGTAATCTCGACATCAAGTGGTACATTTTTTTGATATTTTAATTTTAACAATGGTTGATTCTCTTCATTTAATATTTTATTAAATATGCATTAACCTTTTAAGGTTGCCTGTTTCATCTGATGGCTGAAACGGACCAGTTCAGCAGAAAGTTTGTCATCCGTGTGGCTACTAATGATGCGAGTGATTGCAGAGCCTGAAATGACACCTTTAAAGCCATAGGATATTGCCTCTTTCACATGAGCTGGAGAACTTATACCAAAACCAAGTATGGGTGGTGGAGCATTATTTTCAAGTAACGATGACACAACCTGTACCGGAAACTTAACTTCTTTTGCATCACCAGTCACTCCCGGTCGACTCACCACGTAAGTGTAGGCCCCCTTTTGCTCACTGAGTTTAATTAATGTTGCCTCAGTCGCATTGGGCGGTGCGATAAATACCGCATCAATATTTGATTGTGTTGCTGCATTAATAAAAGGTTTTGATTCAATGAGCGGACAATCAGCGATCAGTACAGAATCAATACCGCAGTGACTAGCCTGTTGATAAAAGTTAACGATTCCAGGCTTAAAGACAAGATTCGCATAGGTGAGTAGACCGATGGGGATTTCAGAATGTTTTTCACGGATGGTTGCTACTGCCTCTAAGCATTTTTTAACGGTCGCGCCCTGCTCTAGTGCAATGCGAGCCGAGTTTTGGATCAACACTCCATCGGCTACAGGATCAGAAAATGGGATTCCAATTTCGAGCGCGTCAGCGCCATTTTCAATGAAGGTTTCTATGATATCAATGCTCGCTGGAATATTCGGATAACCCAACATGATAAATGGGATCCAGGCAATCTCGTTGCTCTTCTCTAACGCGGCGAACATGGGTTGATACCTTGAATCTGTATTCATTGATCATCTCCCAGCTGAGTTTGCTCATTCATATCCGACTTTTTCGCTGCGTTTTTTATTGCTGACAAAACCGTCGCTAAATCTTTGTCGCCTCGACCCGACAAATTAACCAAAATACAGATAGGCTCACAATCTTTTGGATGTTGTTGAGCAATTTTCAATGCATAAGCAAGAGCGTGCGAAGACTCCAGTGCCGGAATGATTCCTTCCCTACGGGTAAGTTGCAGACTGGCATCAACAGCCTCATCATCGGTCACTGAAACGTACTCTGCAACACCTGATTTCTGATAATCCACATGCTGTGGTCCAACTCCTGGGTAATCGAGACCCGCGGAGATTGAATATGATTCTATTATTTGCCCTTCTTCGGTCTGTAATACTTTAGACTTGCACCCTTGAAAAATACCCACTTCACCCAGCGCCATGGTTGCGCCATGATCATCAGTGTCGATACCTTTACCTGCAGCCTCTACACCGATTAATGAGACTTCTGCATCATCAACAAAGGCTTGAAATAAACCAATGGCGTTAGAGCCGCCACCAATGCAAGCCATGGCGATATCGGGTAAGCGACCCGCTTGATCGAGCATCTGTTGCCGTGCTTCATCACCAATGACCCTTTGAAAACGCGCAACCATATCTGGAAATGGAGCGGGTCCTGCAACAGTCCCCAGAAGGTAATGAGTGTTCTCATAACTCGCTGTCCAATCACGCAGTGCTTCGTTGATAGCATCTTTTAAAGACGAAGAACCGGCAGTCACCGTAATCACCTCAGCGCCTAAGAGTTTCATCCGTTGTACATTGGGCTGTTGACGGATGACATCTTTTTCACCCATATAAATAACAACCTCAAGATCAAGAAGCGCACACACCATAGCCGTTGCTACACCGTGTTGTCCTGCGCCGGTTTCTGCAATAATTCGAGTCTTGCCCATTTGCTTGGCAAGTAATGCCTGAGCTAGTACCTGATTGGTTTTATGGGCACCACCGTGCAGTAAATCCTCTCTTTTTAGATAAAGCGTGGCGTTACAATCTTGCATCAAATTATGGCATTGAAAGACTGGAGTTGGACGACCCGCAAAATCTTTTAATAACTGCTGAAGTCGTTTGTTAAATTCTGGGTCCGATAAAGCCCGGACATATTCCTTTTCCAGCTGCTCTAAAGCAGGCACCAAAATTTCTGCGACAAACATACCGCCGTATTCTGAAAAATAATGGGTGGCACTCTCTTTAGCTTTAGCTTTAGGCTTATGCTGATTCATGATGTTCCTTTTGGCCTGTTAGGCTTTTAAAAAGCTGTTCAATAACTGTGTGATTTTTTATACCGGAGCTTTTTTCCAATGATGAACAAAGATCAAAACCCGCTTTCGAAGAAGCTATTTTTTTAGGAGCTTCAACTGATAATCCTCCGGCGATTAAAATATGTTCATCATCAATAAATAAAGAGTACTGAATTCGGTGATCAACCACCTGAGTTTGGCCCTTGGGCGTATCAATTAATACCTTTTCTGTGCCATGCTCAAACCACTGCTGTGCAATGTGTTTTGCCTCATTCGATGATGGATATTCATCCATGACATCAGAGCAACTGATTGCCTTCCAAATTTGACAGTCAATATTGTTTTTCTTGAGCTTCTCCCGTAATTCATCAGCGTACTCAATGCCCTCATCCCCATGGAGTTGCACGGCGTGCAATCCTAATGTTTCTGCATGTTCAATTAAATGTTCTATCGGTTGGTTTAAAAAAACGCCCACCATCGGCATAGCCTGACTTTCACAGATAGTCTTACCTTGATCGATGTTAATAAAACGTGATGATTTTTCAGTAAAAATCATCCCCCCATAACTTGCACCATTTTGCCAAGCAACATCCGCGTCCTTTCGATTTGTTAAGCCACACACTTTAACTTCACCAAAAATTAATTTTCTTATGGCCCTGTCCATATTATTTGATTGCATCATAGAACTACCAATTAAGAATCCATCGACAAGAGGCGCCAAGCGTATTATTTGCTGGTGGCTGCTAAGACCTGATTCAGAAATGATGAGTCGATCCTTTGGTATTAATGGTGCCAACTCTTCGGTAGTAGCAATATTGGTTTTTAAAGTATGAAGGTCACGATTATTGATACCGATAATTTTTGCAGGCAAATTTATAGCTCTCTGTAACTCCTTCAGGTTACTTACCTCAGTAATAATATCTAAGTGTAATTGAGTGGCCACTTCATAACATTCTAACCAAAATTCATCACTGATCACCGAAAGCATTAATAAAACAATATCCGCCCCTGCGGCTCTAGCGGTTAATAATTGTGATGTTTCAATCACAAAATCTTTACACAGAACAGGCTGTTCAATACAGCAACTCACCTCGGTCAAGTCTGCCAATTGACCACCAAAAAAATCGGCTTCGGTGAGTACTGAAATCGCACTGGCAAATGGCTGGTAAACTTTTGCTATTTCTGCAGGATGGTAGTCTTCACTGAGTAGACCTCTTGAAGGTGAACGTTTCTTACATTCAAAGATGAAGCTAGAACCTTTTGATGCTAAGGCGTCAACCAGCGACCGTTTGGAAGGTTGTAGCCTTTCATTGAGCGCTACGACGTCCATCTCATCAAGTCTTATGCGCTTCTGCTTGACAATTTTATTCAAAATGCTCGGTACATCCGAGTTAATATTACTTTCGCTCATGACTGATAAAAATCTTGTATGGCTTTTACTTTTTCGGCCACAGCACCTTCCAATATTGCCTTTTTAGCAATTGAGGTGGCCAATTTAATACTGTCATAGTTTCCAGCTAACCAGAGTAATGTTCCGGTATTTAGCGCGACTACATCGGTCATTGCTTTTGAGCCATTGCCACTGAGAACATCTAAAAATAGCTGAACTGGATCTTCATCGTTTAATTGAATAGCTTCTAAGGGTTGCCTTTCTAATCCGGCATCTTCAGGTGTAAGTTCCATTTCTACAATGCTTCCATCATCGACCATAACCGCAGTGGTTTTATCGTGAAGTGCAATTTCATCGAGACCAGCACCATAAACCACAAGAGCACGTTTACAATTTAGTTGTAATAAAACTTCAGCCAAAGGTTTACATAATTCTTCACGACAGACACCCATTAACTGCACCGGTGGCGCAGCGGGATTTGCCAATGGCCCAGCCAAGTTAAAAATGGTACTGGTCGCTAATTTCTTCCTAACAGGAACAACATGAGCCATTAAAGGATGGTAAGCCGGTGCAAATAAAAAACAGAAATCATGAAGATCTAGACATTGTTTGGTCTTTTCAGCAGTGGACGCTAAATCGATGCCTATGGCTTCAATGATGTCCGCTGATCCAAATTTTGAGGACACTGAACGATTGCCATGTTTAACCATTGAAAGACCACAGGTCGCAGCAACAAATGCGCTGGCAGTGGAGACATTGAAGGTGTTAAATCCATCACCACCGGTACCACAGCAATCGGCATAAATACTCGATTGTGGCGTACCGATTGTTTTTGCACCCTTTCGCATGGTTTTAACAAGACCGGCAATTTCACTACTGGCTTCGCCCTTAGTTTTCAATGCGGTTAAAATTGAGGATATAATAATAGGGTCCATCTCGCCGCTGAGCATTTCTTCAAACAGAGCTGTAGAGTTCTCAAAAGAGAGATCATTTCCTGCATAGAGGTCATTTATTAAGTCAGTCATTATTTCATTCATTAGTTCTGGCATGAGTTTCTCTCCTGAAACTTTTTGACCTGTAGCAATAAATTCGTCAAAATTTGTTGTCCATGAATGGTTAAAATTGATTCTGGATGAAATTGTAATCCATACAGTCCAAGTTCATCACTGGCTACAGCCATTGCAATTCCATCACATTCTGCCGTCATTATTAATGGCTTAGGCACATCTTGGGCTGATAATGAATGATATCTTGCCACGTTCATCGGAGATTGTAACCCTTCAAACAAACCCTTTTGATCGTGGTTTATTGAAGAGCTTTTTCCGTGAACGGCCAATGCGTATTGTCCAATATCTCCACCAAGAGACTGAATAATGGTTTGATGTCCAAGACAAATGCCTGCAATGACCACCTTCCCTTTTAATCGATTAACCAATTCTAAGCAGCATCCCGCCGAATCAGGATTGCCGGGTCCTGGAGATAACAGAAGTAAATCAATTTCACCTTGATTAAATAAATCCTCAATGACATTAGCATCCACATAGTTCTGGAATATGCGTAACTGACAATTTTGCATCTTTAACTCATCGACTAAATTAAAGGTAAATGAATCTTGATTATCAA
>JAUUZN010000042.1 GCA_030589945.1 Gammaproteobacteria bacterium
CATCAACACGTGTTACTGATACAGCAAATGCGTCATTTGCAACAGCTGGAGCCTTAAGTCCACCCATAAGAATAGTATTTACAGCGGGTAATACTTATAGCGTGATCAATGATACTACCAGTGCAGTTCTTGCAGCTGGTGTCGCCTTTGTTCCAAACCAACAAAACGATATGCTTAGCCAGGCAGGTTTAAGTTTAGGTTACGAAGTAACAGTGGGTGGCTCAGCAATAACCGGTGATATTTTCAGAGTAGGTTATAACACCGGTGGTATTGGTGATAACAGTAATGCGTTGGCGATGGCGGGAATTCAAACACAGAATATTCTTAACAATGGCACCTCTACATTACAGGAAGGCTATGGGTTACTTGTTTCTGAAGTCGGCACTCGAACCAATGAAGCAAAAATCAGTCTCGGTGCTTCTGAAAGTCTCTTGAGACAAACAGAAGCAAGAGTTCAGTCAGTATCAGGCGTGAATCTTGATGAAGAGGCTGCAAAACTAATCAAATTTCAACAATCGTATCAGGCGTCAGCACAGATCATTTCTACGGCGACTCTAATTTTTGATACGTTGTTATCAGCGGTGAGATAGGAATTAATATGAGAATTTCCACCAGTCAATTTTATCAATCGGGGTTAAATGCAATTTTAGACCAACAAAATGGTTTGAATAAAACACAGGGTCAAATTGCCACTGGATTGAAAGTCACGAAACCATCTGATGATCCAATTGCTACTATATCAATTATTAATTTAGAGCAGGAAATTGCGCTAACCAATCGATATATTACTAACAGTGATTTAGCCAGTGCTGCCTTGGCCATCGAAGAAACATCATTACAAAGTTTTACAAATATTCTGCAAAGGGTCAGGGAACTTATCTTGACGGGCGGAAATATTAATTATGGTGATTCTGAAAGGAATAGTCTTGCTGTTGAAATGACCGAATTACAAAATCAACTGGTTGGGCTTGCAAACTTTAAAACATCATCCGGCGACTATTTATTTTCAGGCAATAAAATTGATGTGGAACCCTTCACCGCTACGGCAACAGGAGGTTTCCAATACAATGGAGATCAGGGTGAACGCAATATACAAATAAGTACCAGTACACAAATATCACTGAATGATTCTGGATATGATTTATTTCAAAACATTTTTAATGGTAATGGCGATTTTGTTTCCTTGGATAATTCGGCTAATACAGGAACAGGTGTCATTAGCGAAGGTAATGTTTTTAATCGTCCAGCCTATATTCAGGACACCTATACCATCGATATCGTCGATCTAGGTGCAGGTGTGAGAGGATATAATGTTACCGGTGCGGCTTCGGGAGCTGTTATTACTAATGCAACCTTTGTTGAGGGCGGTGACATCACCTTTAATGGAGTTAATTTGAATATCTCTGGAGCACCAGCAATAGGTGATACCTTTACGTTAGAACCAAGTACTCGGCAAGATATCTTTGCAACAGTAGAAAATGCGATTGCAGCCTTGCAAACTTCCGTGTCTGATCCCGCTGCGGCTGCACAGGTAAATAATGCGTTGCAGAGAGCTCTTATTGATTTAGATCAGGGAATGGAACACATCGGGACTATACATGCTGAAGTGGGTACAAGGCTCAATGTCATTGCTAATCAAACGCTTATCAATAATGATTTTATTATTAATAGTCGAATAACCTTGTCTAAGGTAAGAGATTTAGATTTGGCTGAAGCGATAACTGATTTAAACCTTAGGAAAATTGGCTTAGAAGCTGCACAATCAAGTTTTGTAAGAATTCAGAACTTATCGTTATTTAACTTCTTAAGGTAGAGTCTTGAGGTAGGCAAGGATTTTACTTCAAAAATTTACGTGAAGTGGTTGAAACTACTTTATATCCCGCTTTGTTCCAGAACCCTTCAGCTTCTTTATTTGTTGAACTGTATTGAATTTCACAGTAAGGGACATCCAGGTTTTTAAACGTATCTTCCATATGACTCACTAATTGTCGTGCCAGTCCTTTGTTTCGCTCTTCCTTTTCAACCCATACCAATTGAATGACAGCATGCATCTCATAAAGACTGAACTCATTGGGTTGCAGTTGCAAGTGCCCAATAATGAGACCGAGGGCAAGGGAGTTTTCAAGCTGTTGCTGATCTACGTTTTCATTAGACTTTGTCGCAATGATTAAAAGAGAGTTGTCATCCTTAACAAGGTTCTTCAACCATTTTTCTAGTAATTCTGAGATATTATTTTGCAGTGGAATTTCAATTGAATCATCAAGTGCCTCATGTTGCATGAGAGCTTCGGTCCAATTCAATATTAACGGCAGGTCGTCACTATTGGCTTGTCGAAAAAAATATGAATCTGACATTGTGCTAGCAGGGACGTATAGCAGCTATATTTTGATACGTTTTTTGAGCTTTACTATTGCTCTTAAGATCTGCAAAAATACTAAAGGTATTTTTCTTTTCGGTCTCAATAAACTCAATGAGTTGATTATCAATTCTTAAAATTTCTTGAATCATTATTGCAACAGGCTTAGCGCCCTTTGGGTCGATAGGATGTGAGAAAAATGCTTCTAGAGCGACCTGTCTTTCTAAAGTCAGGTTGTTGACCTGATCCCAATTTTGTAGACGCACCTGTTCGGCAATATCATTTGAATGCTCAATGAGTATTTCTATTTCACTTTCGAGGTTAGCAGTCATGATATTGAACATTCAGCCTTTAGCATTATCTGAGTTTTCTTGAAATATTTTTTCAGCTTCATCACTAATACCATCCCAACCTTCCTTGATATTACGAATAATGGCAATGCATTCGTCCAAAATGCCAATATCATTTTTAGCATTAGCTTCACTTAAATGAGCCACTAGATAAATATACAGAGAATTAAGAGTCTCAGCCACTTCACCACCTTTTTCAGGGTCAAGACTTGCTTGTAGACCGCCGATGATTCGAATTGCCCAGTTAATATTTTCACCTTTACCTGCAATATCGTCACGCTCTAACTGACTTTTAGCGATCACCATTTTTTCAAGTGCGCCGTCCAATAACATCTGGATTAGACGATGGGGGTTAGCATATTCTGCTGAACTCTGGTGCCCGACTTTCTTGTATGCTGCTGCTCCACGAATACTCATTTAACGTTTAATCCTCATTCTTTTTAAAAAGATATTATTTATCACCACCAAATCCAGGTAGATTTGCAAATTGCTGGGCAAGAAAGCTCCCTGTATTATTAAAATTTGCCACAATGGTATCCATGGCACCAAATTTTCGTCTGAGTTGAGTCTCTAATTGTTCAATTCGATATTCGAAGTTTAGCCGATCGGTCTCTAAACGTCGTTTCTGGTTGCCTAGACTAGTTTCTCTTATTTTAATAACACTGCCGGTTCCGACATAGGTATCAATGGTCGTTTGCAGTGATAGCGATATGCCACTCGTTGAGGCAAAAATATTGGCTATATCATCAAAATTGTTCTCCAGAACTGAATCTAGTTCATCATCATCAATTTGCAGTACACCGGCATCATCAAAGGTAATACCTAATGTATTTAATGTGTTAAAGCTAGAAGATAGGCCGGACACGGAGTTTTGTAAGATGCCATTGATTTCACGATTTAAGAGTCGAAGTGTCACATCACCTGCAAGAGAACCTGTTGCCTCGGCAGAAGATTGACCTAATTTCTTGGATATGTTTTGAAACTCCTGTAATGCAGTTACAAAAGCTTCGATTTTTGTTTTAACAGCGTCTTTATCAACCGAAACATCAAGTGTAATCGGTGAACCTGCTTCAGTGACCTGAATTGCTGTAAAGGTAATATCGAGGATGGCATCGGTAAAGGTATTGCTTTCACTCGTTACCGTAATGCCGTCTATTTGTGCACTGGCACTGTTCGCTGTTTTTTGTGAGGTAAGGTTTGTCGATATTGCATCTAATGATGAATCAGAAGTACTAACCGCCAAACTGTTTCCATCACCCGTTATTGACGATGTATAAGATAAAATAGGACCCGATGCACCATTGATGATGTTGACATTGACACCAAAATTATCCGATGCAGAATTGATTGCGTCGCGTATATCTTCTAGGCTGTCTGTAGCGGAGATTACGACATCAAATGTATTGGTTCCAGCTGTGAGTGTTAGAGTACCTGAGCCTACAGTGTCTGTGGTAGCAGCAAAAACACCCGCGGTGGTTTCTGTGCGACTGCCTTGAGCCAAGGTACCTATAATAATACTGAATGAACCTGAACTAGCTTCGGATGAAGCCGATGCAGTTAGGAATGAATTGTCTGAACTACCAGCATTTCGTATTCTGAAATCTGCAAGTTCGTTTAGGTCGTCTAGTGCGGTGTCTAAGGCTGTTAAGGCTGATTTTAATTGGCCTAAAGCTGAAAGAGTAGCTTCTACTCGCTGCTCATTTCTTAATAAGCTAGTTTCTTTGGGTGCTCGCTCAGCATCCAATATAGCACCGATAATTCGTTCAACATCAATGCCTGAACCAACGCCTGCTGATGTAATTAAGCCCATGGGCCACTCCTAGTCTGTATACCACTTATATAAATAATAATATAACTACAGTTTAAATACAGCAAAACTCGTACCAAAATACTGTGAATTACCCGTTATTTCAATGCCTTTCTATTATTTAACTTATCAATTAAAAACTAACAATTCTGTGGGTTAATATTACAGAATTGTTAGTTGATTTTACGTACGGCTGGTAAATAAAATACCTGTAGCAGTATTACCGGTCGCATCAGTCAATGTATTAACCGACTCTAAGTCCTTCAATCTTCTAGATATTTCAAGCAATTGTTCAGAGGGTATCTGTCTAATTACTTCATTACTGTTGGTGTCTATAACTGTGATAACAGTTCGACCTGAGTTAGCGTCGACATGAAATTCCAGATTTCTTGAAATTACTTGCTCAGTATTGTTAAGTTCTGACACAGAATCATTGATTGATGATTGAGATGCTTCACCGAACGAATCGTTCTGTGCTTCATTATCATCTAAATTGACCTGATCAGTTCTCACATCAGTACTGACGTCGATAATAGTGGCAAGTTTTTGCCCGCCACTAAAATTTACACGGACAACATTATCCGCTTCAGAGCGATCTGACTGCTCTTTCGCAGATATTGAACTCGGTAATTGTTGCAACTTTTGCTGTACTTTTGACGGTACATTTGACTGTACAACAGCTGAGGTTGTTAAATTACTAATTTCGGTTGTCATTTCTCTAATCCTTTTCGATTAGTCATGAGATTGATTAATGTTAATAAAGACCGAAATAAATTCCGGCCTTTATGCATTAATCGTCTAGTCGATTTACTGGAGAAGTGACAAGATGCTTTGATTAGAAGCATTTGCCTGAGCCAGAATCGATAGACCAGCCTGTTGCAGAATCTGGAATCTTGCAAGATTCGCCGTTTCTGTTGCAAAGTCTGTATCTCGGATTCGAGAACGTGACGCAGATACATTTTCAACTACGTTCTGTAAGTTTGATATTGTAGATGATAGTCGGTTTTGTTGAGCACCTAATCCACCACGAGCCGTGTCAATTGCTGCAATAAAAGTATCGATAACAGCTAGTTCGCTGGAACCTGTACCGGTGGTTAAAATTGTGCCCAGGCTGTTAGCCGCATCAACATCAACTGTAGTAACAGTAATTGTGTCACCAGTGTCGATTCCCACCTGAATTGCGAATGTAGCTGCAGAATCAAGTAGTGTTTGTCCACCAAACTCTGTATCGGCTGCGATTCTGTCTATTTCTGAGTCGATAGCGGTATACTCTGCATTCAATGCTATTCGAGCATCCGTAGAGTTTTGACCAGAGGCTGCTGATAATGCCAACTCACGAGCACGAAATAACAAATTCGTTACTTCCTGAAGCGCGCCTTCAGCAGTTTGAGCAATTGAAATACCATCATTCGCATTTCGAATTCCGACATTAAGTGAAAGAATCTGCACACTTAATTGGTTAGAAATAACAAGTCCAGCAGCATCGTCTTTCGCGCTATTAATACGAAAGCCAGAAGCAAGACGTTGAAAAGTAGTACTGAGAGAGTTATTAGTTTTGAAAAGATTTCTTTGTGCGTTCAATGACGACACATTGGTTTGTGCTACGTTACCCATGATAGGTCTCCTTTACCTTTGATGTGACTAAAGATTAATAAATCAGTCACTTACAAAGAGTTTCAGAATTCTGGACATTTGTATAAGTTGTTCAAATGTTCAGATGGTATTGCCTAATAAAAGCTGAGAGTCTTTAGTTAAGCAATGATACAACCAGTTAAATGCTGAGAACATAAAATTGGTTTCAATAAATTTATCGGGTAGTGGATCAGAAACTTTAATTTTTTTTCATAGAGAAAGGATAGAATTCAAATTAATGAGAACTATTTGATGTAAGGCTTTGAATAATAAGTAGTTAATATAAATATTTATTTTAATTTATTTTACTGTTGTTTATTCTTAATTTTGTACTAAGTAATCCTTTTATGTGTATTCAATCACCAACTGGCACAATGATTGCTAGTTATTCTCATGAGTAGTTCAAATGGTTAGAATCTTGACATACCCATGATAGGTCTTCCGTTGTCTATTCATTGCTTGCAAGAAGCAGAAAGTGTTCGTTGTTTCAAATCTACAGGAACTGAGAGCCTGCATTTTTGAAGAACCTTTCGCACTTTATGGGGAGTCAGGCCCTAATCCCGACTCCCCATTTTTATTGCAAATCCCTCTGCAACGTGCTCTTTCCTTATGTTAACTGCTTGCCAAAGCTAACTCTTTACGTCTTTATTCTAAATAATTTATCCTTGCAGTAGACTCAACACTCCTTGAGATTGAGCGTTTGCCTGGCCAAGAACCGATAGACCCGCCTGTTGCAATACCTGTAGCTTTGCTAGATTTGACGTTTCTAACGCATAGTCTGCGTCCCGAAGTCGCGATCTTGAAGCTGAAGCATTCTCGATAATGTTCGACAGGTTCGAAATCGTTGACGTTAATCGATTTTGCACCGCACCTAATTGTGCTCGGTTGGTATCAATGGTTGTGAGGTCGGCATCAATAGTTGCTAATGCACTACTGGCTATTGCCGCTGTAGTAATAGTAGCTCCTGCTAAAATGCCTAGTGTAGTTGCATTAACCATTGAGACAGAGATAGTCTCACCAGCATTTGCTCCAACCTGTAAGGTCTTGGTACCAAAGGTTCCGTCAAGTAATTGCGTGCCACCAAAAGCCGTGGTCGTTGCAATTCGGTTAACTTCTGATATCAACTGTTGATACTCAGCGTTCAGAGCGATTTTTTCAGAGCCACTGTCCGCGGTTGTTCCGTTAGCTGCAGTTAATGCAAGTTCACGCATTCGTTGAAGAATGTTAGTGATTTCTTGCTGTGCACCTTCACCAACCTGAGCGACCGACAGACCATCATTGGAATTTCTGATACCAATACTCAGTCCTTTAATCTGCGAAGTTAACTGATTCGATATTTGTAATCCCGCAGCGTCGTCTCTGGCGCTGTTGATCCTAAAACCAGACGATAATCGTTGAAATGTTTCATTCAAACTAATATTTGTCCGGAATAGGTTTCGCTGTGCGTTCAGCGATGACACGTTCGTTTGTATTACGTTACCCATTGTTATGTACTCCTATTTCTGTACCTATGATGCGAAAAGTTAGGGTCTGGACGCTTACAAGGTATCCAGTAGGCCTTTGTGACCTTTATTCTTGCTTTCAATGCTAGTTACGACAGCAAAATGAAATTCTTTAATATTTGTTCAATTAAATAATAACTAATAAAAACAAGAAGATAGAGTCTCTCAAAGAGGCAATATTTTGCCGTCACGGCAATTGCCGCTGACAAGGTTTGCCGCTTTAGGAGTAGTTGTACAACGTTCATTCTGCTGATGGGAGCAATCGATGTGGCGAAAATATGGCTATTAAAAATTTACTTATTGGAATTCTTAGTGAATTCTGACAATTAATTGACAGTCTCTCTTGAATATATTTCACAATTGCATAGAATGTGGCTTATGAAAGCATTTCGCTCAAGCTATGAACCATAATTATAAAATATAAATTAAACAAAATACAAAAACGAGACTGATATTGATGTGGGAATCTATGCCTGTTGTCATAATTGACGACAAAACAACTTCAAACAATACTTTGCAACTACAGCTGGAATTTTTAGGTGAGAAGCCAGAAGTTTATACATCTGGCAGTTGGCACCACGATGTTAATGAAGCCTCTGAATTACTCGCCGTCATTGTCGATACTTCCAATGTTGCCACTGAGCTTGAAGCGATTCTAAAATCAATCCACAAATTTGATCACACAATTCCCGTTATTCTATTGGCTGAGAATGAAAAAATGCTCAACTCAGTTGAAAAAATGGACCCTAATATTTCATTACAGATCGTATCTCAGCTAATCGGCAAGGTCAGTCAACAACAATGGTTAAACAGTCTTCATTTATGCCAACTATGCCGTTCAGGAAACCATGCGACCTTCAATACTGGGTTGTCTGCTGAGGCTGATGTTGATCAAAATAAAGTCACGGCGAAACCACTGGTTGGTAAAAGCTCCTCGATGCAGTCGGTGCGTCAATTAATCGAACAGGTTGCGCAGTCTACCGCTAATGTATTAATTCTGGGTCAATCTGGAACGGGTAAGGAAATCATCGCTCAAAATCTACACGCCTCTTCAAATCGAGCGACTCAAGCCTTTGTCCCTATTAATTGTGGTGCTATTCCGGCCGATTTACTTGAAAGTGAACTGTTCGGACATGAAAAAGGTGCATTTACAGGTGCAATAACCGCACGCCAGGGACGATTTGAACTTGCCAAGGGAGGAACTATCTTTCTTGATGAAATAGGTGATATGCCAATGCCCATGCAAGTCAAACTGTTGCGAGTCATACAGGAGCGTGTATTTGAGAGAGTAGGGGGTAGCCGCACGATTAAAGTCGATGTAAGAATAATTGCCGCGACTCACAGAGATCTCGATAAGGCAGTAGAAGATGGTTTATTTAGAGAAGATCTCTATTATAGGCTTAATGTTTTTCCCATTGAAGTCCCTGCTTTAAATGAAAGGGCTGAAGATATCAGTCTATTAATTAATAACTTCTCTGAGAGATTACAAAAGGCTGGTATGAACCGAGTTAGATTTAGCGCCAATGCATTGGTTTCATTAACTCGTCATGATTGGCCCGGCAATGTTAGGGAACTGGCTAATCTCATCGAGAGAATGTCAATTCTCTATCCTGAGGGAATCGTTGATTTAGCGGAATTACCTAAAAAGTACAAGTACGACGAAGGACTCATGTCTACTGCTCAACCTAAACTTGCCGAAGCATCAAACCCTGGCTCGTCTAAAAAATCTCTGAGACCGATCCCAGAAGAAGGCTTTAACCTGAAAGATTACCTCGTTGAGGTTGAAAAAATGTACATTTTACAGGCACTTGATGATTGTAATTGGGTCGTCGCGCGAGCGGCTACAAAATTAGAAATGCGAAGAACAACCCTGGTTGAAAAAATGAGAAAATACGAAATCCATAAACAAGAATAATCGTCACAAAACTGGCGACCTAAATACTAGCTTCCACTAAGCCTTTGAAATAACTCGATTAAATTATCAGGCACAATAATTGCTATAACCATCTATAAATGAAGCACTGTGACAGAAAGATGACACAGGCTGACTGATCAGAACTTTGAACGATCATATTAATTTATTTTTGGGAGCTCTTTTATGACCACTGGCGCACAGGCCGTTTGGAATAAAAATTTAGGCGGCAATTCTTTGCCCGCTGCCCTGTTCAATCATGAAGAGGTTAGCCATAAAGAAGCTGATCATGAAGAGGTTAACCATCAAGAAGTTAACCATGAAGATTCAACTCCCTCCGAAGAACAGAATCATCAGGATGCGTTGCTTCAGTTTTCTGACATCTCTCGAAAGTTTATTGATTCCTATAGTCATCTAGAAAAACACATTGATAAACTCAGTGATGAACTCGCTGCCCAGACGTTAGAAAAAGAACAACAGTATCAAGAAAGAGCAAGATTAGCAGAGCGACTAGAAGGGATCTTGTCAACATTGCCAAGTGCGGTAATCGTGTTAGATGGTCATGGTCGAGTTCAAGAGTTTAATACTCTTGCAGAAAATATGCTTGGATTGCCAATTATCGGTGAAACCTGGTTAAATATAATCAGTCGAGCTTTTGCTCCACGCAGTGATGATGGTCACGAAATTTCACTTAAAGATGGTCGTAGAGTCAAGGTTGAAACCAAAGCATTGGTTTCAGAACCGGGACAAATCATCCTGTTAACGGATCTGACGGATACCCGTATTCTTCAAGAAAGCCAAAGTCGACAGCAACGGCTTTCCGTTATTGGTAAAATGATGGCGTCACTAGCCCATCAAATAAGAACACCTCTTTCATCGGCGTTATTATATTCAGGCCAGATTTCATCACAAAAATTAGACGCAGAACAACAGAATCGATTTCATAAAAATTTACAACACAGTCTAAAACAACTTGAGCGCCAAGTTAGCGACATGTTGTTGTTCGCAAGTGGCGGCGTATCGTCAAAGCAACGTTTCTTACTCAGCGATCTGGTGGAATCCATTAAACTAGACCTCAGCAGTGACATTGGTACTGATGGTGCCGGTATTGAAATTGAATGTAATATTAACAATTCATCGACCCAAGATATAACGTTGTTCGGAAACATGCAGTCTTTATTAGGGGCCATTGCTAATCTTATCGCCAATAGTATTCACGCCTGCCGCTCTAACAAGTCAGAAGGCAAGCCGGTAAAAATATCTATATTAATTGAAAAATTAGAACAAAGTGAGCTGACCTTGTCGGTCATTGACAACGGTTGCGGCATATCAAACTCTCATAAGACACAGGTTTTCAAACCTTTTTTCACTTCTCGAGCAAGGGGAACCGGCTTGGGGTTAGCGGTCGTTCAAACCGTAATCAATAGTTTTAAAGGCGACGTGAGCATTACAACAAAGGTTGATGTAGGTACTACCATCACTATTTCAATTCCCTGTGTTAATAGCAACACATTCTCAAGTAACACCCATCAAATGGCTGGAGGTTAGTAGTTATGGGTCAGGCCCAAGTTTTAGTCGTAGAAGACGATACTGTTTTAAGGCAAGCCTTAGGAGACACACTTGATGTGGCAGGTTACAAGACGCGCACGGTTTCAAGTGGTGAGGAAGCTCTCTCTGAACTCCATCAGTTCAAACCCGATTTAATTGTTAGTGATGTCCACATGGATGGCATCGATGGTCATGATTTACTCGATAATATCAATGAGAACCATCCCCATATTCCATTTCTTCTGATGACAGCATACGGCAATGTTAATGACGCTGTACGAGCAATGCGTTCGGGCGCAATCGATTATGTAGAAAAACCATTTCCACCCGAGAAACTGGTCTCGCTGGTCAGTCGCTATATATCAATCAGCTATGATAGTAGTCATGATCCCATTGCTGAAGATCCAAAAAGCAAACAATTACTTGAAGTAGCGGAAAAAGTTGCCAAGACTGATACAACCATCCTATTAACGGGTGATAGTGGTACCGGCAAAGAGGTTATAGCTCGTTATGTTCATAAAAAGTCACATCGTGCTGATGGTCCTTTTATAGCCATCAATTGCGCAGCGATCCCCGACAATATGTTAGAAGCAACATTGTTCGGCTATGAGAAGGGTGCCTTTACCGGTGCAGTTAACAGCTCAATCGGTAAGTTCGAACAGGCACAAAAAGGCACATTGTTATTAGATGAAATATCTGAGATGGACCTTGGGTTACAGGCAAAACTACTTCGAGTTATTCAAGAAAAAGAAGTTGAACGACTGGGCGGAAAGAAATTAATTAGCCTAGATGTCAGGGTTATAGCAACATCTAATAGAGATTTAAAAATTGAAGTCAACAATGGTAGATTCCGAGAAGATCTCTACTACCGTCTCAATGTGTTTCCATTGCATTGCATGTCTCTACATCAACGGCCATTGGACATTGTACCAATCGCGAATTATTTATTGAGTCGCCATTGCGAAACCATTGGCGGTCAAGTGCCGACCTTATCTAAGGCTGCCGAACAACGGTTAAAATCGTATCGTTGGCCTGGAAATGTCCGTGAACTCGAGAATGTTATTCAAAGAGCGCTGATATTACAATCCGGAGAATTTGTTCAATTAAGTGATTTACAGCTGGATCCTCACGCGTCGAACAATGACCTCGAATCTTCAAGTACAACCATTGATAAACGTCTAAACCTTGATGTTAAAAATCATGAGTATCAATTGATCATGGATGCACTGGAAAAGTTTAATGGTAGTCGAGGAAAAGTAGCCGAAGCACTGGGAATAAGCCCAAGGACCTTGCGTTACAAATTAGCAAAAATGCGCACGGCTGGATATGAAATTAATTCATAAGGTTAAGGTAAAATCATGGCTATGAAACCCATTGATAATTCACAACTGTTGGCTCAGATGAGAATAATGGCAGAATCTGCTGGTATCCATACTGCTCCTGTTGAGAATATTAGTACATCAGCAGTTAATTCAGGTGGTTTTGGTAATCTGTTAACCCGTGCCATCAACAATGTAAACGCAACTCAGCAAGAATCAGGAATGTTAGCCAGCCAGGTTGTCAATGGTGATGATGGTGCAAGTCTTGTTAAAGCAATGATTGCATCTCAAAAAGCAAGCATTTCTTTTCAAGCTGTATTGCAGGTCAGAAATAAAGTGGCTGATGCTTATAAAGAAATAATGAATATGCCTTTGTAGCATGTGTATGCAAAAATTAACTAAAATAAATATAGACCATCTAGGTAGGAAAGGGAGTTAGAGTGGCCGAATCAACAATAGCAACAGGGTTAGCACCAATGGGTGACTATGGTAATAGCTCGATGTCAATTTTACGCCAAATCGGTTTAATGATAGGCCTAGCGGCAAGCGTTGCATTTGGTGTCGCACTGGTACTATGGTCGCAAAAACCAGATCTTAGACCCATGGGTAATATGGATAGGGCTACCGCTTATGAAGTTGTTAGTTATCTCGAACAGAACGAAATTGATTTCGACGTAAGTCCATCGGGCATAATTCTGGTGGATCAAAGTGCTTTTCAAAAAGTACAGATGGAACTGGCGTCACAGGGCATTTCAGATAGTTCTTCAGCAGAATCTGTCCTTAAAGATGGTTCTGGTTTTGGAGTCAGTCAACAAATTGAAAATGCTCGTCTCATACGATACAAGGAACTCACCCTAAGAACTACTCTTGAGAGCTTTAATGGAATTAGCTCTGCACAGGTCCATTTAGCAATACCAAAAGAAACCGTTTTTGTCAGTGACAAACGTAAACCCAGTGCATCAGTGTTGTTAAATCTTAGCTCGAAAATGGGGCTTGAACGTGAACAGGTTAGGGCGATTGTCGATTTGGTTGCAGGTAGCATTCCCAACTTACGAGCTTCAGATATCACCATTACCGATCAATACGGACGATTACATCATTCAGGAAGTTTAACAGCAGAAGAATCACAATCGCGTAAGCAGTTCGAAGAAGAAAACAAACGCCAAGAAGTTCTGCATAATAAAATTGAACAAATCTTAGCGCCCATCCTTGGCGTGGAAAATTTTACAGTACAGGTTAACGTGAGTATGAGTTTTGTAGCCAATGAAACCACCTCAAAGTTTTATACCAATGATCAACCGATACTCCGTAGCCAACGAAAAATGGAAAATTCTTCAAACGCACCACCTTCAGCAGGAATACCTGGGGCATTAAGTAATCAACCACCAGGGGCTGCAACAATACCGGAAGTCATTGACCAAAATGCGACCACAACGGCTGCAACAGATTCTGGCAACAGACATTCTGAAACCGATTCAAATTATGAATTGGATACCACTATAAACCACACTCGTTTTCAAACAGCTAAAATTGATAAAATTTCGGTTTCACTTGGATTAAATAATTTAATTAACCCCAATGATGACAACTTGAGAGTTTCGCGAAATGCGGCTGAAATTGCGAGAATCGATCGAATTATCAAGGGTGTCATAAATTATGATGCAGCACGTGGTGACAATGTTATCGTCGATTCATTCGACTTCCCAATAGCAGATGCGTTGCCTGACGCACCACCACTAGAATTTTATGAGGAAGCCCTATTTAAGTTATTATTAAAACCTGTGGTTGCATTTATTGGTGTAATACTCTTGATATTTCTAGTATTTAAACCAATGATCAGTAAGTTAACTACAGCGACTGTGACCATGATGGGAGGTCCCGCTAACAATCACATGCCAGATGTTGCCTTATCGGGTGATATGGGTATGACTCTACCACCACCAGGGAAACGTTCATTAGCGCAAGTTGACAGGGCTAGAAGTGCCGTTGGGGATGATCCTGCAATGGTCGCTCAAGTGGTAAAGAATTGGATGGAAACCGATGAGTAATGAAATAGCAGAAATAGCAGAAGCTCCTGTTGGAAATGAGGTTAGCAAACTCAGTGGCGCTGAAAAATCTGCTATTTTATTAATGAGTATTGGTGAAGACGATGCTGCAAAAGTACTTTCTCATATGGGGCCGAAAGAAGTTCAGAAGATTGGCTTGGCCATGGCAGAGCTTTCTAACATTCAAAGAGATACTGTAATTAATGTATTGGATGTATTTTTAGATACGGTTGAAGATCAAACAGGTATTGGAATTGGTTCTGAGGACTATATTCGCAATACTTTGAGGGCTGCTCTTGGTGAAGACAAGGCCGACTCAATGGTCGACAGAATTTTACTAGGCGCCAATACTAAGGGACTCGATACGCTGAAATGGATGGATGCAAAGAGCGTTGCAGAAGTTATTCAGTATGAACATCCACAAATACAAAGTATTGTCTTGTCCTATCTTGATTCGGACCAATCTGCCGAAATTTTAACCTTCTTACCAGAAAAAAACCGGCTTGACCTAACCCTAAGAATTTGTGCACTTGACACAATACAACCTGCTGCACTCCAAGAACTTAACGACATCATGGAAAAACAATTCAGTGGTGCTGCTGGTTCAAAAGCAGCTAGCATCGGTGGAGTTAAAACTGCAGCTGACATTATGAATTTTTTAGACACTGCCGTTGAAAGTCAGTTGATTGAATCTGTAAAAGAAGTTGATGAAGATTTAGGCCAAAATATTCAAGATCTCATGTTCGTATTTGATAACCTGATTGATGTTGATGACCGTGGAATTCAGACCCTTCTGCGTGAAATTAGTACTGACACATTAATACTTGCACTCAAAGGTGCTGATGATGATATTGGAGAGAAGATCTTTAAGAACATGTCTAAACGAGCTGCAGAGCTAATGCGTGATGACTTAGAAGCTATGGGACCTGTTAAACTCAGCGAAGTTGAAAATTCTCAGAAAGAAATTTTGACTGTTGCGAGGCGTCTGGCGGAATCCGGTGAAATAGCACTGGGCGGCTCAGGTGAGGAAATGGTGTAGAACTCTACTATGGGCAATGATAAAGAATCGTCTATTATTCCAGCGGAAACGGTCGGTGAGTTTAACCGTTGGTCTCCTCCCGACGTCTTAGGGACAGCGGTTAATGCTGGGAGTATCGACAAGAGGAACCATCCAAGTTCCAGTGCCGTAAACACTTCAGTCACCGCACAAAATGCTGAAGCAATTCGAAAAGCTGCCTATCAGGAAGGACTCAATAAAGGCATCGCTGATGGCAAAGCCCAGTTTCAGCAACAACAGCAACTGGTCTCTGACAAATTGTCAGCGGTCATGGGAAGTTGTGAACAGTTGGTGAACTCTTTTGAAGAACAAATTAGTGAACAATTGGTTAAGCTGACTATCGGTATCGCTCAACAAATTATCCGTCATGAATTAAACACAAATCCAGAACAGATCACACAAATAGTGGCAGAAGCTTTAAATTGCTTACCAACCAATACAGAAAAGTTAACTCTAAAGCTTCATCCAGATGATGCGCAAATCATTCGAGAAATATACAGCCTAAATAAAACGTCTGAAAATAGTTGGACTATTCTTGAAGATCCTTTAATGCAATCTGGTGGCTGTATGATCACGACAGATACATCGGTGGTAAATGCTGATTTAGATCAGAGAATAAAAGAAATATCCGCCAAGTTATTAACCGGCTCTAAAGACGAAGAAGATGGTGGTACTAACAATGGTTAATGTCAGTGATGATTTTAATCTCTGTGACCGTCTAAAAGAACTCACTACCCGAATCGAGCAACCTATACCGATACGTGTCGAAGGTAAATTAGTCCGTATGGTCGGTCTAACACTTGAAGCTGTGGGTTGTCAGGTTCCAGTAGGTACACGCTGTAAAATTTCCACAGGAGATGGGGGGTTCATCAAAGCAGAAGTGGTAGGTTTTTCCGGAGAGAGTCTCTATTTAATGCCTGCCGGAGATATTCATGGGTTAAGTCCTGGCGCCAAGGTTATTCCAACGGATCAGACAGCATCAGTACAAATTAGTGATGCGCTTCTAGGTAGAATTATAGATGGCGAAGGCGAACCCATTGACGGTAAAGGACCCATTGCTGATGCTGTTAAAACATCCATTGTTGGTACACCTATCAACCCACTTTTAAGACATCCAATTTCAGAACCCCTTGATGTTGGTGTAAGAAGTATTAATTCATTATTGACCATTGGCCGAGGTCAGAGGATGGGATTGTTTGCACCCTCAGGCGTTGGTAAAAGTGTGCTTCTAGGAATGATGACAAGATTTACAGCCGCGGACATTATTGTTGTTGGTCTTATTGGTGAGCGTGGTCGAGAAGTAAAAGAATTTATCGAAAACATTCTCGGTATAGAAGGTCTCGCCCGTTCAGTTGTTGTCGCAGTACCGGCAGATCAGTCTCCATTGATGAGACTTAATGGAGCCATGGTTGCGACAAGCATTGCCGAATACTTTCGTGATAAAGGCAAAAATGTTCTGCTCCTAATGGACTCGTTAACAAGATTTTGCCAAGCTCAACGAGAACTGGCTCTTGCCATCGGAGAGCCTCCGGCAACGAAGGGTTATCCACCATCTGTGTTTGCTAAATTACCAAAGCTAGTGGAGCGCGCGGGTAATGCCGATAAAGGAGAGGGGTCAATTACCGCATTTTACACCATCCTTACAGAAGGCGACTTGAATCAAGATCCTATTGCTGATGCGGCACGTGCAATTTTAGACGGTCATATTGTGTTATCTCGAGAAATTGCCGAGACGGGGCAATATCCTGCACTAGATATTGAACAGTCCATCAGTCGTGTCATGCCTCAAATTACCGATGAATCTCAACAAATGTCCATAACGGCCTTTAAACAGATCTATGCTACCTATCAGCAGAATAAAGACCTAATCAGTGTGGGTGCATACCAGAAAGGCTCTGATCCTTATATTGATGAATCTATCGATATGATACCCATGTTGCAGGGATTCCTTAAACAGGGAATGAACGAAAAAGTTAATTTTCAGGAAAGTATCCAACAATTAGGTGAGTTAATGACACAAACTGATTAACTTAGAGCATTGATTGGCAGTAATTTAGATGAATAAATTACTCACCAATTGTTATTTATATTGGCAATTCTAAACTATACTTATTGGGATAAAACGGAACTAGGACTTTGCAGTACTCATGAAAAAAAAATCAGCCAGATTAAGACCTGTTGAAAAAATAGCCGAAAACAGCGCTAAAATTGCGACTGAAGATATGGTGTTAGCACGTAATAGCCACCAAACTCATCAAGAAAAACTCAATGAACTCATCCGTTATCGGTTTGAATATGTAGAACAATTTCAAGAAAAAGCAAAAGAGGGTATGCAAGCCTCACAATTCCATCAGTATCGTCGCTTTATAAGTCAGTTAGAAGTGGCCATTGATCACCAGCAGACGGTTGTGTTCGAGGCTGAAACAGTATTAGAAAGCCGAAGAACTCACTGGAGAAGTAAAGATTCACATAAACGTGCCATCAATAACGTTGTTAATCGATTTAAAAATCAGGAACAACGGGCGGAAGATTTGCGTGAGCAGAATGATATGGATGAATCTAACACTCAAAAGTACAATCAAAAAATTGTTGATGATCAATCAAACCCTAAATAATCCCAACCCGGGATAAGAGCTTTAAATAATTTCTAATCCTTCATTTTCTAAAAATTCTGTAAGTTTAATTAATGGTAAGCCGATGAGTGCATTAGGATCGTTTGATTCAATCGACTTGAATAAAGCACAGCCCAGACCCTCTGAACGAAAACTACCCGCACATTGATAGGGCTTATCCTTTCGTAAATAACGATCGATCTGCTCAGCGGTTAACTCACGAAATCGTACGGTAGTTAAATCTTGATGGTATTGAATGTGCTTTGTTTCGGAGTTGTAAACACAAAGCCCAGTAAAGAATTGTACAAATTGTCCCGAAAACCCACTCAACTGCTGCATTGCATTGGTGTGATTACCTGGTTTTCCAAGTATTTTATTACGATGAACGGCAACCTGATCAGAGGCAATAATTAAAGCATTCGACTGTTTTTTTGCGACTTCTCGAGCTTTTTCAATGGAGAGACGCTTAACCAGTGCTTCAGGTTCTTCGTTAAGTAGCTGAGATTCATCGATATCTGGTGAGCAACACTCAAAATCAAGGAGTAATTTAGTGAGTAATTCCTTTCGATAAGGTGAACTGGAACCTAGTATCAGATTCATTGTTCACTCTCTGGCATTTGTTTGATGTACAGATCACGCTTTGGATAAGGTATTTCAATGCCTTTCTCTATGAAGGCCTTATAGACGGACTCGTTGAGAGAATCGATGATCCGACCTCGCAATACGGGCTGACTAATCCAGCAGAGCAGTTCAAACATCAAACCAGAATCACCAAAGGTGCGAAACCTCACTCTCGGCTCTGGCATCTGAGTAATCGCCTCATTAGCCTGTGCTGTTTTCATGAGTAAGTCTCTGACTTCGTCGATGTCAGAGCCATAGGCCACCGACACTTTTATCCTCACGCGCATCTTTGTGTTGCGTCCACCGGTCTCATTAATAATTTTTGAGTTACCCATAATGGCATTGGGAATAGTTATTTCTATATCATCTCTTGTCAATATACGAGTGCTTCGTATACCAATATGCGTGACTTCCCCACGTTCACCCGACTCCAATATAATGAAATGCCCGAGACTGTATGGCGAATCAGCCAATATGAATACACCTGCAAAGAGATTAGCGAGGGTATCTTTTGCAGCAAAACTTAACGCTAAACCGATAATACCAGCCGATGCCATCCAGGCAGATACATTGATATCCCAAGATATGAATATAAAATAGGTCGCTAATCCTATAATGATGATCATCGCTAAATTGTTAAACAAGGGTAGGGTGTGCAGTTGTACCATTTTGAAGCGATTAGTCCGCTGACTCATACTGGTGAGAGAAATACGGGTGAATTTCAGTGTAAAAGTCATCCAATAAATAACGGCGATGGAGCCAAGGCTAGACTGTACGAAGGATGTAAAGCTTTCGCCAATATTAAGCAGATGTACAAATTGATTAATACCAATCATCACAATGCTAGCAATGACTGGCTTGTGGAACAATTCTACTAATCGATCATCAAATTCGTTTTTTGTTGATTTGGCAATACCTTTTAATATTCGCGTTAACATCCAGTCAGCAAACTTAGCTAGAAAATAAGACAGTATGAGAACTATAACCGCCTTAACGTAATTGTTAGGACCAAATACTTCTAGCCATTCTTTAGTTTGTGCAATTAAATCTTCCATTAGTGACCTTTTAAATCATTGTAATCAAATTATTTAACCAATATCGATAAATTAACTTAACTCCTAACAGGAAACAACCGATAATTAGACTTTCCGGTGTTAATTAATTGATTATTCCAATCTTAGATTATTATCAATAATGCGATTGATTGTTGTAGTCGAATTCAATGTATATTAGCATTAACGAATAAATCAAGGTTGCCAGATACTACGCGGAGTTAAACTATGGCAGGGCAGACGCTTTACGATAAATTATGGGCTGATCATTTAGTTAAAAAAAATCCAGATGGTATGGATCTTATTTATATCGATCGGCATCTTCTCCATGAAGTAACTTCCCCACAAGCATTTGAAGGGTTAAGGCTCGCAAATAGAGAGCCTTATCGCATGGATGCCAATCTTGCTGTGCCTGATCATAACGTACCAACAACGGATCGAACGGTTGAGATAACGGATCCTATTGCCAAGTTACAACTTGATACATTGGATGAGAATTGTAAACGATATGGCATTGTTGAATTTGATATTTCAGATATCAGGCAGGGCATTGTTCATGTTATTGGCCCAGAGCAGGGTGCAACACTACCCGGTATGACCATTGTCTGTGGAGACTCACATACCGCGACCCATGGAGCTTTTGGCGCCTTAGCCTTTGGAATTGGGACTTCGGAAGTTGAACATGTACTGGCTACACAGTGTTTACGTCAGCAAAAAATGCAAAACATGCAAATTAATATTCATGGATTACTATCACCTGGAGTAACTGCGAAAGACTTAATACTGTATATTATCGGTCAAATTGGTACCGCCGGTGGTACAGGTTTTGCCATTGAATTTGCAGGCAGCGCCATAACAGCCCTGTCGATGGCGGGCAGAATGACGGTTTGTAATATGGCCATAGAAGCCGGTGCTCGAGTAGGCATGATTGCTGTTGATGGAACGACTCTTGAATACTTGAGGGAGCTTAATTATTCACCCAAGGGGACTCTTTGGGTGGAGGCGGAACAAAACTGGCAGCAATTGTATTCCGACACAGATGCTAGCTTCGATCAGGTGCTTAATTTTGATGCCTCTATAATAGAGCCACAGGTTACCTGGGGCACTTCACCAGAAATGGTCTTACCTATATCTGGAAACCTTCCTAAAATTAACTTAATTAATGATGCCATTGTACGAGAAGGTAGTGAGAGAGCGCTTCAATACATGGACTTAGATGAACAAATGCCTATTACTGATATACAGCTCGATAAGGTTTTCATTGGTTCCTGTACAAACTCTAGAATTGAAGATTTACGAGAAGCCGCAGAATATGCAAAGGGTAAACAAATTGCCACCACTATTAAGCAGGCGATTGTTGTGCCTGGCTCTGGATTAATTAAACGACAGGCTGAGCAGGAAGGACTCGATAAAGTATTTTTGGATGCCGGTTTTGAATGGCGAGAACCGGGCTGTTCCATGTGCCTTGCTATGAATGCCGATAAATTAGAACCGGGTGAACATTGTGCTTCTACATCGAATAGAAACTTTGAAGGACGCCAGGGTCTAGGGGGACGCACTCACTTGGTCAGTCCTGCAATGGCTGCTGCTAGTGCAATTCATGGACATTTTGTCGATATTCGCTCTTCAGTAGGGGCTGTAAAATGAAAAAATTTACCGCCTTTACCGGTTTGGTCGCACCCATGGACCGTTCAAACGTAGATACTGACGCGATTATTCCTAAACAATTTTTAAAATCGATAAAGCGCACTGGATTTGGTGTTAACCTTTTTGATGAATGGCGCTATCTGGATCAGGGGGAGCCGGGTATGGACAATTCCATTCGCCCCATCAACAAAGAGTTTGTACTTAACCTGCCAAGATATAAAAATGCATCGATATTACTCGCCAGAATCAACTTTGGTTGTGGCTCTAGTCGTGAGCATGCGCCTTGGGCTCTAGGTGATTACGGTTTCCGAGTCATCATTGCACCTAGTTATGCTGATATTTTTTATAACAATTGCTTTAAAAATGGAATTTTGCCCATACGTCTAGAAAATGAGCAAATAAACCGGTTATTTCAAGCTGTTGATGAGCATGAAGGATATGAAATCACCATTGATCTGGAATCTGAAACCATTCGCTTACCCGATGGTCAGAGCCTATCTTTTATGGTTGAAGCATCTAGAAAGCACTGCCTGCTTAATGGATTAGATGATATTGGCATTACATTAGAAGATGTTTCGCTGATAAAAGAATATGAATCGAACCGTCGAAATGAGAAACCATGGCTTTTCGATGTCATTAAATACTAGACGCTAAATATTAGGTGCTGGAAAGCTTGGTTCTTAGCTTTTTAAGCAACCTTTACTGGAACAACAAATGAATAAAAACATATTAATACTTGCCGGTGATGGTATTGGTCCTGAAATCACCCAGCAGGCGGTCCGTGTCATAGAAAAGCTCAATGAAATCTATGAACTGGACGTTTCAATCACGCACGCTGCGGTGGGTGGCTCAGCTTATGACCAGTATGGAACTCCATTACCAGAAAGCACCCTGCAGGCCGCAAAGCAGGCCGATGCAATACTGCTTGGTGCTGTTGGCGGGCCTAAGTGGGAAGCCCTAGACATCTCAGTGCGACCGGAGAAAGCTTTGCTAGGCTTACGCTCTGAACTATCATTATTTGCTAATCTGCGCCCAGCAATTTTATATCCGCAACTGGCCGATGCATCAAGCCTGAAGCCTGAACTTGTCTCTGATCTCGACATCCTCATTGTCAGAGAACTCACGGGGGGCATCTACTTTGGCCAGCCAAGAGGTGTAAGAACGCTTGAAAGTGGTGAAAAACAAGGCTACAACACCTATATCTATTCAGAATCCGAAATTCGAAGGATCGGCAAAGTCGCATTTGAAAGTGCACAGGTTCGAGGCGGCAAGCTTTGTTCTGTCGATAAGGCTAACGTTCTAGAAGTTACTCAGTTGTGGCGAGATGTAATGACCGAGTTAGCCGCTGATTACCCCGATGTCGAACTCTCCCATATGTACGTTGATAATGCGGCTATGCAACTCATAAGACAGCCTAAGCAATTTGATGTCATGGTTACTGGTAATATGTTTGGAGATATCCTTTCAGACTCTGCGGCTATGCTCACCGGTTCCATTGGAATGCTTCCTTCGGCCTCACTTGATGATAATGATAAGGGAATGTACGAGCCTATTCATGGTTCAGCACCCGACATTGCAGGTCAAAACTGTGCCAACCCTATTGCTACGATCCTATCTGTTGCGATGATGTTTAAATACACATTCAAACGGTCTGATGTTGCATCCAGTATTGAATTAGCAATTGGTCAAGTTCTCGATGAAGGGGATCGTACTGCAGATATCCACTCTAGCCAGTACGAGCTATTGTCCACCGAAGAAATGGGCTCTAAAATAGTTAATGTAATTAGTTAATATGTACTTGTATCTTATTGATACATAAACAATAGGTGTGATTTAAATGACAAAAAAATACAATGTTGCTGTCGTAGGAGCAACCGGTGCCGTTGGCGAAACAATGTTAGAAATATTGGCAGAACGTCAGTTTCCAGTGAATAAACTTTATCCTTTGGCAAGTGCTCGTTCTGCGGGTGAAA
>JAUUZN010000055.1 GCA_030589945.1 Gammaproteobacteria bacterium
ACGGGTATGTTTGCTAAGGAAGCGGTGGTGGGAACTCTTGACGCTCTTTATACTCAAAAATCTCAACAACAGTCTGATGAAGCACCTGATCTTATTAATGCGGCTAAAGAAGCAATTCTCTCAGTAGCTACTGCAGCGATGGATTTAACTACATCTTTAACGGATCCTTTAGGCATCAATATTGGTGATGTCAGCGATCAATCTGCTGTGGCAGCAGATCAGGATGTTGATGTTGCAACCTTAGGTAACATGGCTGCACTCTTTGGAACTCCCTTGGCAGCTTTCAGTTATCTCATCTTTATACTTCTCTATGCACCCTGTGTCGCAGTCATCGGCGCCATTGTTCGAGAAGCTGGCATAAGATGGGCTGCCATTGTTTTTGGTTGGTCAACTGCGCTGGCTTACTTTACATCATCAACCATTTACCAGGTGGGTACCTTTACCGAACACCCGAGTTATTCAGCAATCGTGATGGTCTCTACCAGTTTGATTATGGTTTTATTTATTGTGAATTTGAAAAGACTCTCGGGTGGACTAATCGATAAGAAAATGATTCCTGTGGTACAAATTTAAGTCTATTGTTTAACTGGCTTAACGAGAGCCTCTATCCGTGAGAGCCAATTGTGGATACCTTCGCAGCAATCAGGGACATGCTCTTTGATTCTTCCTGCAAAGCCACAAATTACGTAGCCGTCAATGTCTGCAAAACTCATTTGATTACCTACAATAAATTCTCGCTCTTTAATATAGAGCTCAAAATCTTCCCAGAATGCGTCAAGTCGCATCTTGCCACGTTCAATTAGAACATCAAGTTGAGGAACATTGATGCGTCCTGGTAGAGCTCTGTCTTTAAAGAAATTACCACGATTACGAAACATTTCGGCGACGGGCATCAACCCTTCAATAAATATTTTATGATCCCAACCAATCACCTGTGCAAACTCTAAAGGATTAGAACCGAATAAGGGTTTTTCAGGATAGAGGTGGTCTAGATAAATAGCTATCTCGATGGTTTCAGTTAAAATCGTTCCGTCATCTAGCACTAACGTCGGTAATGTTGATGCGGGATTAATTTTCTTAAACCAATGTTCAAAATGCTCCCCGGTACCTATATTTACCTCAGTCGTTTCAAGCTCAACGCCTTTATAATTAAGTAAGTGTACTAGTCGAAGTGGATTGGGTGCACTTGAAAAGGTATATAGATGCATGATGTTATTCCTTGTTGCCTAGTATTCGGTTTAGTTTACAGGGGCGAGTTGTTCGGCAGAAACTTTATTTTCAAGAAATTCCTCTGCATCATCTGCATCGACCTCAACACCCTTGATATCAAAAAGTGGTTGGTCATAGTCATTCCAACCACGAACTCCTGTTTGTAGGGAATATACGTTTTTATATCCTAATTGTTGCAGTGTGAGAGCTGCAAGAACGCTACGAGTGCCAGAACGACAAACAATGATGACCTCTTTATCTCGAGCGTTCACCAGTTTCGGTACCGTCGTATCATAGTCCCATTCACAGGCTTGCTCTAAAATACCACGCGGAATAAAGATAGAGTTATTAATATGCATGGCCTCAAATTCATAGGCTTCCCGGACATCGATAATGAGAGGAACAATGTCCGATACAATCTTTTGTTCAAGATCCCAAGGTAGCAGTTGCTTAACCTGTGGTATTGCTTCTTTGATTAATTCATTAAAGGTTTTCATGTTAATCCCCATTAAAATTGATGGCACATCCTAGCAGAAAAGACGATTAAACATAATTATTAGATAACCAATATGACCATAATATGCCATCTTTTAAAACTAAGGATGGCAACAATGTCCAGTATCATACTGGAATAGCTAATAAATCGTAAATTAATTAAAAACGTAAAAATACAACCAAAACAATCAGTTATCTATTTTTGAACAAAAATTAACCAGAAACATTAGCAATATCTAATATAAGGGTTGACTCTAATATTAGAAATCGCTAATATGCATCTTGTCTTATATTAGAAACACCTAATACACAGATGTCGCGTTTACATGAAATCCTTACGCGAGATTAGCTTTACCCATATAGGGGGGGTCTCTTCAAAGAGGCTAAACACAAACGAATGAGGAATATGACAATGAATACATTAATTAAATCAATTGCAGCAGCAAGCATCGTAAGCGCACTAGCTCTTTCTACTACTCAGGTTTCGGCTGATTGGGGTTGGGGTAACGGAAACAACAATGGTAATTCTGCTGGAAACGGTTCAGCACAAGGAAACGGTTCTTTCTCTATGGGCTTTTCTGGAAACGGTTCAGCACAAGGAAACGGTTCAAACGGATACAATGGTTCTAACGGTTACAACAATGGTAACGGTAACGGATACGGCGCAGGAAACGGCGCAGGAAACGGTTCATTCAATTTTGGTTTTTCTGGTAACAGCAACGTAGCTGGTAACGGACAAAACGGATACGGTTATAACAACGGTTATAACGGTTACGCTCCACAACAAGCTCAACCTGTACAATCACAAGATGGTGCTGCTAAGTCAGAAGCTCCTCAACAGCAAGCTCCTGTTCAGTACCGTGGTCAACGTTACAGCAACAACGGTTACGGAAATGGTAACGGATACGGTGCTGGAAACGGAAACGGTTCAGCAAACGGTTCTTTCAGCATGGGTTTTTCTGGTGATTCAAGCTTTGCTGGAAACGGAAACGGTTCAAATGGTTACAATGGTTCTAACGGTTACAACAATGGTAACGGTTATGGCGCTGGTAACGGTAATGGAAACGGTTCAGCAAACGGTTCTTTCAACTTTGGTTTCTCTGGTGATTCAAGCATGGCTGGTAACGGTAATGGTTCTTCACAAGGAAACGGTTACGGATACAACAACTACAATCAAGCGCCTAACGGTTATGCTCCTGTAGCTCCTGCTGTATCACAGACTGAAGATAAGTAAGACTAGTTAGACTTGAACTCCTTTAGTCTGACAGGGCAACCTGACGGGCTAGAGGATTTTTCATTTTTAATACACAGAGAACGAGGAATTAATCATGACAACTGATCTTACAAAAATCACAGGCATAGGCGCAAACTCTGCGGCTAACCTAAACAAGGCGGGTTTTGAAACTATTGAGGCCATCGCCAGCTCTACAGTTGTAGAGCTTAGTAAAGTGAGTGGATTCGGTCCAGGACGAGCAGAACGTGTTATTGCGACTGCAAAGGAAATGACTGAAGCAGCTGAGTTTACAGAAATTCCAGAAGTAACCGAACAGGTTACAGCAACTGATGAAGCACCAAAGAAAGCAACAGAAAGTAAAACTAAAGCAGTTGTTGCTAGTATTATTGCTATGTTCAGCGCCTTTAGACTCATGTTGGGTACAGCTGCAGCAATCGTAATACT
Source organism: Gammaproteobacteria bacterium (assembly GCA_030589945.1). Lineage (GTDB taxonomy): Bacteria > Pseudomonadota > Gammaproteobacteria > Enterobacterales. Next base: position 3,383 of record JAUUZN010000055.1, read on the forward strand.
TTTTGTTGCTGGGGTATATTTCGACGTAATCAGTGGTTTTAATACTTTTAATCCATTTGGAACTACTGAACAAGAAGTTGCTACATCTACTGATGCGTCTGAGAGCGCTCCAGTAATTGCAGCAAATGGACAGCAACAGATATCACAGTCAGTTGCAGCGCAACGTGCACAAGCACAATCGCGTCAACAGGTTCAGATGCAAAAGCATCAATCAATGGTACAGAAGCACAATGCACAATCTGAACAGTTCAGAGCAAGAGCAGAGCAGCAACGTGAGGCATCTTTCAATCGATATCTTGCGAGCTTACCACCTGCACAGGCTCAACTAATTGTTCAACAGCGTGAATTTGCAATGAAGCAAATGGCTGATGCTAAAGCGAAACATGCTGCATTTGTAGCGCAGCATAAAGCGAGAGTAAACGCTCGATATGGTAATCGTTTTGGTTCTTAATTTTTAAAGTTTTTCATGTTTGACACTAGCGCGAGCCCAGTCTTTTGACTGGGCTTTTTTATGCCTATAATTTAATCTTCAATATTTATAACATCCATTGACTGTCGGATACGATCTAGTCAATATAGACCCTCATAAGATGAATTTAATTGAGAGGGTATTGATGTTAATTCAAATTAAAGTTTTAGCAATAATTAGTTTGTTATTTTCCAGTCAGATGATGGCAGATGGTCACATAACAAAAGAATTAAAAATTACAGATGATAGCTTTAGTTGCATACGCGATATGACCAAGGTCGGAAGCCTATATGTGTCAAATCTTAATGGCGACTCCGCTGCTACTATAGCTGTAGCAAACTCTGAAGTGGGAGGAGTATACCCTGAAGGTTCTTTAGTACAACTTGTACCTACAGAAGCAATGGTAAAACGAAAATCTGGTTTTAATCCAGCGACTGAGGATTGGGAATTTTTTGAACTAAAAGTTTCAAAAACAGGTAGCAATATCAATAAAAGAGGCTTTGCCGATGTCGTAAATCGTTTTGGTGGAAATTGTTTTGCATGTCATATCAAGGCAGAAAAAAAGTGGGATATGATCTGCAAGCAAGGTCATGGTTGTGACGCGCTACCAACAACGCCAGCGATGATCTCCTTAATCCAAAAGACAGATCCGCGATGTGAATCTAATGAAGCGCTTACAGCCGAAGAAATAGAGGCGGGGATACAGTTGAAAAAGCTACTGGGTGGTTAATACAGTTTAATGAGTTTACCCATACTCTACAGTTTTAGACGATGTCCTTATGCCATGCGAGCAAGGTTAGCTGTTCATATTAGTAATGTTGAGGTGGAATTTCGGGAAATATTACTCAACAATAAACCATTAGAAATGTTATCAGCATCTGCTAAAGGTACGGTGCCTGTTTTAGTTTTGGCAGATGGCTCTGTTATTGACGAGAGTTTAGATATCATGCTTTGGGCACTCAAAAATAATGATCCTGAGCAGTGGTTGGTTAGTAAACATCTAGATGACTGCCTAAGGTTAATTGAAATGAATGACCGCCAATTTAAAATAAATCTTGATTTGTATAAATATGCGGTCAGATTTCCTGAAAAATCAGTCGAACAATATCGTGATGACTGCGAAATTTTTTTAGCAAATTTAGAATTGAGATTATCCGTTAATCAATACCTGGTTGCCAGCCAATTAACATTGTCAGATTTTGCAATCTTTCCTTTTATACGACAATTTGCTTTTGTTGATAAAAATTGGTTTGAACAATCTGATTATCCCTATGTAAAAACATGGCTGAAACAGATGCTCGAGTCAGATTTATTTCAAAGTATTATGGAAAAACATGCGCCCTGGGAAAGTCAGATTAAAAATGACTATTAATCATTGAGAAGGAAAGTAACGTTATGTATTTACATCGATTAAAAATTTCACTGATAGTATTACTTAGTAGTTTCTTAGGCAGCTTATCCATTGCCGCCGATCTGTATAAGGTAACACTTCTACGTGCTGCTCCTGGGACGTTTGAGTCTTTAATTAAAGAAGTGAAATCTCAAAAAAAGACTCAGAAAGGTGAGTTGATAATTATGAGACACAGTCAGGGTGACCAATGGGATTTAATGTTATTGCAACCTGCAGGAGAGTTGGCAACGGTAGAAACTGATTATCGACAATTGGCTGATTATCAGCACAGTTTTCTTGCCAAGTCAGATAGCCCATGGAGCTCTCTAAAAAAGCGAACCGCGGTCAGTGGTTTGTTTCATATTGAAATGTTTAAGGCTATGCACTCAAAGGCTGCAGCATTGCTTGAGGAACGCAGGATGGAAAATGCATACTTGGCCGCTACTCAGCAGGTCACCAATGCAATTTTTGAAACAACCTTCGGTTCAGATGTCGATAGTTTTACAATTGGTTTTCATAAGGACCTAGCTTCATTTGCGTCCTCACCCGATTTGCCTTCAGAAGTCTTTGAACAGGCAGCTAAGGATGCTGGATTTAAAAATAGAGCTGACCTAAGTTTTTATTTACGAAGTTTGATACTCAGTCATCATGATACTTTGGCTTCGAGGGTAGATTAATGCGTTACCTAAGAATTAGTTTTATTCTGATAACAGCAATATTACTGAGTGGTTTTAGCGGTATCCATATTATTAAAGAACCTGTGACCTTTGACTCAGAGCGTAAAAAACTAAGTTTACAATACCTTAAAGAACGACATGGTATAGAGACACAGGATATCAACATCAAACCAAAGATGATCGTGCTTCATTTTACGGTGATTCCTACTCTTGAAGGCACAATAAGAGCATTCCAAAAAGCTACGCTACCATCCTCCAGAGTTGCAATAACATCGGCAAGTCAGTTGAACGTATCGTCTCAATTTATCATTGACCAAGATGGTTCGATTTATCAAATTTTACCTGAAGAAACAACGTTTGCTCGACATGTTATCGGCCTCAACTATACCGCGATTGGTGTTGAAAATGTGGGTGATGCAGATACCAACCCATTAACAAAACAACAAATAGCTGCAAATGTAAAATTGGTTAGATATTTAAAAATGAAGTACCCGCAAATTGATTATCTGATTGGCCATCAAGAATATAATTTATTTAGAGAACATGAGCTCTGGAAAGAAACCGATCCGAACTATCGAACGGAAAAAACAGACCCAGGGATTCAGTTCATGGAGCAGGTGAGGGAGCAGGTCAAGGATTTAAAGCTTAAAGGACCCCCAAAATCTGCTGTCAACTGATCTGCTGTAAGCTTAAGACTATTGATAGAATTGTCAGGTTGGCATGTATTTAGCGATGAAAACAAAAGGGTTATTGATTTTAATGGACTCCAAACCATTGCAGATATGCGCAATGCTGTTATGGCACAAGAATTTACTGAGACATCAATATTCTCAAAATTTATTAAGGATACTCATCACATACGGGACATTATAAATTGGCCCTTGTTGTCGGTGATGAGACCTGTAAAGCCCTTATTGATATTTTAGTCAATTAGGGCTAGTATGACCCCCAATAAAAGTGGTGCATAGACACTACAACAATTCTTTCATACTCATTCACGGTTACAATATGGCAACGATGAACTATTCATTAGATCTAGAGAATAACTACACACTTGCTGAGTTTATTGGCGAGTTGAGTACTGATGAATTTATTACTCACATTGCTACAATGCGTAAACACCCTGATTTTAAGCCATCATTAAATTCCATTGCTGATTTAAGAAAGGCGGATATGAAACATCATTTCAGCGAAGCATCAACACTCACAGACTTTATACGAGATACGCATGATTTTAGAGGCCATTTTAAGTTAGCCCTTATTGTTGGTGATAAAAGTATAGATTGGGCCAGCCTTCTTATGACGCTTTGTAATATTGTAGGTTCTCCTGTTACCATTAATTCATTTAAGAGTATGAGGGCTGCAACAGAGTGGGGAAAAGATTGAGTCAATGCCTAAAATGAATTCATCGGTTGATCTTAGGAATGCAGTCATAACACATACAATTAAACGATATTGTGTTAGTGTAATTTCATTAAATATAATAATAAATAGAGTCTGACAAGGATTAGATCAAATGTATCGGAGAACGCTCTCTGCAAAACTAGCTCTTTATTTGATTCCTGCGACGCTGTTATTAGCAACAATTGCATCCACAATATCCATCTATAATGATTTTACGGACTATAAACAAGATGTTTATCAGTCTATCAATGAGTTGCTAGAAGCAACAAGAAGCACAGCATCCGAAGCGATTTTCAAATTAGATACTAAAATTGCGCAAACTTTAGTTGATGGTGTTGTGGCCAATAAGTACATCATAAAAGGCACACTTTATGATGAACATAATAATGTCCTTGCTAGCAGTGAGGAACTTCCCAAAGATATATGGCGTCCACTCAAATTAGGCAATGAAGTTCTAAAAATCGATATTGAAATTGAGAATCAATTAATTGTTGGTTCCCATGAAATAGTGATTGATTTGGAAAGTAATTTGACAGGTTTTTACGAACGCGCGATTTTTTCCCTGACTACAGATTTTATACAGGTATTGTTGATTGCTACCCTTGTATATTTAATGAGTGTAAAGCTCATTGCAAGGCCAGTTGAAAGTCTATCAAAGGTTGTTACCGCAATTCCTGCGGGTGAAAAGGCTCCTGATATTGATCTCACAAAAATGGATGATGAGATTGGAACATTGGCAAAAAACACCATGAATTTTATTAATAAAAGTCATGAGTTTGCCGTTCAACTGGAACTTAGGCAGAAAGAAAGATTGCATCTAGAGGAGCAATTAAGGCACTCACAAAAAATGGATGCAGTGGGTCAGTTGGCAGGTGGTATTGCTCATGATTTTAACAATATCATGACCGTAGTTCTTGGCAATGTTAGTCTGGCTGAAATTTTTCTTGAGAACAACAATAAGGAAAAATTACAACAATCTTTAGAGGGCATTCAAAAGAGTGCCGAAAGAGCAGCGAAATTAACGAAGCAATTGTTAGTTTTTTCAAGAAAGGATTTAATCCAACCAGAGCCCATAAATGTTAATGAGGCCGTGGAAACCATGTCAAAAATGATTGCGCAATTAGTACCCGCAACATTTCATGTGGAATATAAGCTTGATGCAGTAAAACCAATTTACGCAGACTTAAGCCAGATTGAACTCATTTTAATCAATCTTGTGATCAATGCTAAAGACGCTCTAGATAAAAATGGCCGCATCAATATTGAGTGTTCTAATAAGGTCATTGATCGAGACTTTGTAAAAGAGAATCCTGTGGCTACGGAAGGTGAATACGTTTTACTCTCTGTTGCTGATAACGGTTCAGGCATTAGTGAAGATGATATAGAAAGAATATTCGACCCTTTTTATACTACGAAAGATGTAGGCAAAGGAACAGGCCTAGGTCTTTCCACGGTGTTTAGCATTGTCGAGACATGGCATGGTTTCATTCTGGTAGATACTAAGGTTGATGAAGGAACAACGTTTAATATTTATTTACCACATACCGATAATAAATATTACTTAAAGGAAGATGAAACCGAAGAAGAAGTAATAGTTGATGATAATTTATCTGCGACTGTGGTCATTTGCGAGGATGATGATGATGTGAGGGGTTTGATTGTGGAACTACTATCAGACACTGGGCTTGTCATTCACGATGTCAATAATCCCCTTTTATGCATAGAGTTGTGTAAATCATTGGAAGGTAAATTTGATTTGTTAATTACCGACATCATCATGCCTGATATGAATGGTCGGGAACTTTCTGAATCTCTAGCAGACCTCTATGATTTTTCAACGATATTTATTTCTGGCTACTCCGAAAACATCATTACTGAAAACGGTATCGTTGATACGGATTTTTCATTCATTCGTAAACCCTTTACGAAATCTGAGCTACTCGTAACAATTAAGGAAATGCTGAGAAAGATAGGCTAGATTAAATGGCTTCAAAAAAACTGGGGTCAGAGTCGATTTAGCTAAATAGGTTTACACTAGGAATGAATCATGATTATTACAAATATCGAGCAGATACCCGGTAGAACTATTACTGAAGAGTTGGGGCTCGTTCAGGGTTCAACCGTTCGAGGTAAACATATTGGCAAAGATATCCAGGCATTTTTTAAAGGTCTGGTCGGTGGCGAAATTAAAGGCTATTCGGAGTTACTAGTTGAAGGTAGAGAAGAGGCTCTTACGCGCATGGAAAAATGTGCTGAGGCTGTCGGTGCAGACGCTATTGTCAATGTTAGATTAACAACCTCAAGTATAAAAGGTGGAGCTGCTGAGTTAATGGCTTATGGTACAGCAGTTAAACTTTTATGATCGAAAAATTTAAAAAGGCTATCGAAAAGTTTGAAGCTGATTTTGCAGAGGCTCCAGAATGGTTTTTAGATATCTTCGGTAATTCTATTTGGGAGATGATTGTATCAAACGGTATACAGGTGGTGGCTGTTGGTTTCTTAGGATGGTTAGTGGCTAGCTGGTTTGAGAAAAAACACATTCAAGATATGGAGTTGCGTGAGAACACACTGTCAGATATTTATCTCAACACGTCAAAGAGAACGAATGATAAAACTGAAGGAGATGCTCAGCTATTAATGGGATCCGTTGTCATTGCCCATGATTATTTCAGGACTCTAATCATCATCATTCAAAAATTAATTGGAGGCAATGTAAATGCCTATGAAAAACTTTTGATGAGAGGACGTCGTGAAGCCATTTTACGACTAAAAGAAAACGCGAAGGAAAGAGGCTTAAATAAAGTTATTAATATTCGTTTTGGAAGCTCAACTTCAGCAGTAAACTTTCTTACAGCTGTAGAAATTGTTGCTTATGGAACAGGAATTAGTACCGTTCAAAATAAAGCGATAATAGAATAAGAGCCATAATCATTGGTTATTTTGATTGGGTTCGGTCGTTGCGAGTATTGGTATTAACACTTCTTTAAAATTTATATGATGCCTGTTGCTAACACAGGCTTAAATTTCTTATAATCGTCTGCAATAATTCATATTTCTGAGGAATGCTCAATGATCATCAAACCTAAAGTCCGCGGCTTTATTTGTACTAACGCTCATCCTAAGGGCTGTGCTCATAGTGTAAGGGAGCAAATCAAATATACTCAATCATTAGGAGCTATTAACAATGAACCCAAAAATGTGCTCGTTATTGGTTGCTCAACAGGGTATGGGCTTGCTTCAAGAATAGTTTCTGCATTTGGAGCCGGAGCAAAAACACTGGGTGTCTGTTTTGAGAAAGAACCGACAGAAAGAAAAACAGGCACAGCGGGTTGGTATAATACGGCAGCATTCCATCAAGAAGCTAAGAATGCAGGGTTGTATTCTCGTACGATTAATGGCGATGCCTTTTCACATCAGAATAAAGCGGATGTCATTGACATCATAAAGCAAGATCTCGGTAAAATAGATTTGGTTATCTACAGTCTAGCTTCTCCTCGTAGGACCGATCCTGATACTGGCGAAGCTTATCTATCAACTCTTAAGCCTGTAGGCGAACAGGTTACAACCAAGACCTTTGATACCAGCAAAAAACTCGTTCATGAAATCACTATAGAATCAGCAAGTCAGGATGAAATTGATAGCACGGTTAAAGTCATGGGTGGTGAAGACTGGCAATTATGGTTAAATGCTATGAGTAAGGCAGGGGTGCTCTCTGAAAACTGCATCACGACGGCTTACACCTATATTGGTAAGGAACTTACTTGGCCAATTTACGGTCATGCAACCATTGGTAAGGCGAAAGAAGATTTAGATCGTGCAGCAGGAGAATTAAATTCTGACTATGCAGATTTAGCACTCAAAGCCTATGTCACCTCACTTAAAGCGGTAGTCACTCAAGCAAGCTCTGCTATTCCAGTGATGCCCTTGTATATTTCCCTTATGTATCAGGTGATGAAAGATGAAAACTGTCACGAAGGGGTTATTGAGCAAATTAATAAATTGTTTAGAGGGCATTTACTAAATGATGACCCCACTCTCGATGAAGCTCAAAGACTAAGACTCGATGGAGTTGAAACCAATGATGAAATCCAATCTATCATTAAAACAGCATGGCAAAAAGTTAATAATGACAACTTCGATGAACTTGCTGACTACGCAGGATACCATCAAGATTTCCTAAGGTTGTTTGGTTTTGATTTCGATGAAGTGGACTATGAAGAAGACTTAGATCCGATGGTTAGCTGGTAGGAGTTTTCCTTACGATTTACAGAAGAGCAATTTAATTCATTTTAATTTACAAAGGATCAAAACATGGGTAGAGCCTACCAAAATAAAAAAGTTTCAATGGCTAAAACATCGGATAGCAATGCCAAGGTTTATAGTAAATATAGCCGCGAAATTTATGTTTGCGCCAAAGCAGGTGGTGTTGAAATTGATGGTAATTTAGCGCTACGCAGCTTGGTTGAACGAGCGAAAAAAGATCAGGTGCCTGCTCATGTGATTGATAAGGCAATTGATAAAGCCAAAGGCGGTGGCGGTGAAGATTTTGCCGTTGCGCGTTATGAAGGTTTTGGTCCGGGTAGCTGCATGGTGATTGTTGATTGTCTTACCGATAATCCAAATCGCACCTTTGGTGATGTTCGTCAGTGTTTCACCAAAACTGACAGTAAAATAGGCACTCAGGGTAGTGTCAGCCATATGTTTGATCACTGTGCAATTCTCGCTTTTAAAGGTGATGATGAAGAGACGGCACTTGAAGCTCTTATGATGGCTGATGTCGATGTGACTGACATTGAAAGTGAAGATGGAATAATTACTGTATTCGCACCACACACTGAATACTTTAAAGCCAAGCAGGCATTAGCTGATAGTTTTGAAGACATTGATTTTGATGTGGATCAGATTCAATTTGTTCCGCAAAACATGCATCCCATAAATGGTGATGATGTTGAAGTATTTGAACAGTTTATTGAGATGCTAAATGACTTGGATGATGTTCAAAATATCTATCACAATGCTGAGTTCTAGTCAGCATTTTTATCACTTCTTGAGTCAGCTTCAAGTATCGCACGCTGCTTCAGCATATCGGCCTCTAATCGCTCGACTAAGGCTATAAATCGCGGCTGTTGATGCAGTGTCAGAAAAAATGGAGACTGTGTCGTCATCCAACGCCAATAGCCGCGTTGACCAAAATCAATCATTGCCTCTAAATAATCCAACGTTTTGTCGTCATTAGCTTGAGCGGCGCTAATTATTGCAAGTGCGTAATATGCATAACTATTCAAACGTGCAGCGCCTTTCAAGAAAAAGGTTTCATCGAATAATGTAAGTCGATTTGCAAGCTTTGTCGCCTTTTCGTGCTTACCCTGTGCTTGATAAATGATTGCTAGTAGAGCAGTGCCATCTAGATACTTCAAATCCTCAGCAGAGCTAGGTAATGGTAAATCAATGAGTGTGCTAATTTCAGGCAGATGTTTATTAATAAGTGCTTCAGCCTCTGTAAGGTTATTCTGGAGTAAGAGTACATAAATACCTTGATTGACTAACTCCTCTATTGTAGCTCCTCTATAAACCGTCTCAGGATCATCAAGGCTTGCATTGATAAGTTTTAATACCTCATCAAATTGTTTCGTGTAAATTAGCGCCTCCGCCTTTACCCAAATGGAACCGGCATAATGTACATTTACTGTAAGTGCTGCATCCGCATAATCCATCGCATTTTGCTCATCTCCTAGAGATAAATAATAACTTGATAAATTGACGAGGTAATCAGGATCATTTGGATCTAATTTATTCGATTTTGTAGTTAGTTTAATTCCTGCGACAAGATCCGCCATACCACTTACATACACACCACTTAAAAATGAATAATAATTAGGATTGTTTGGATTGATTCGAATCGCAGTTTTATAGGCTTTTTCTGCTTCACTAAAGTCTTGCAAAGAGTCCTTTAGAAAACGTCCATAAGAAAAGGGTATTTTTGGATTCAAAGGATCAAGTTGTAGCGCTCGCTCGAATAATTGTTTTGCCTTTGCTACGCCTATTTCTCTATATCGATATTGCGCATTAAAAATCATAATATTGATATTATTAGGCTCTAGTTGATAGGCTTTTTTTATGAACTGACTACTGAGGTCTCGCTCATCTTTTCTTAGTGCGATATAGGCTCTTACATAAAATGCTTCTGCAGCGGTATCATTATTGGTTGTAGCCAATGAGTTTGCTATCAAATTATCGGCTGTATCAAGAATAACCCTATCAAATCGACTGCCTGTGGTAATTTGCAAAGTGTACGTTTCAGCTAATTTGATTTTTGCCATCAAAAAATCTGGTTCAATCTTTAATGCTGATTGAAAACTGTTAACGGCACTAGCCAAATTATCAAAACTATTGTCATGACTACTTTTTAATCCTTTTAAATAAAAGTCATAGGCTACATGGTCAATGGATTGGACAGTTGATGCTGTCTTAACAAGCTCAATACCTAGGGTTGTTTTCAATGCTCCCACGATGGCAGCAGATATCTCATCTTGGACTTTAAAGATGTCATCGAGTTCTCGATCGTAGGTCTCTGACCACATGTGAAAACCGTCATCAGCTTTAATCAACTGGGCGGTGATGCGCACCTTTGTGCCAGACTTTCTTATACTGCCTTCTAAAATTGTTTTTACGCCAAGCTGACTGGCTATATTTTGGATATCTTGATTCTTACCCTTAAATTGAAATGATGATGTACGGGCTGCAACCTTCAGATTAGGAATTTTGGCTAATAGGTTTAATAGCTCTTCAGAGATACCATCTGAGAAATACTCCTGTTCCTTATCAGAGGACATATTTACAAAGGGAAGCACAGCGATGGATGAGCCTTCGATGTTCTTTTGACCGGTAGTTTCCGTTAACGCAACGTCTTCAGTGGGAGCTTCGAAGCGACTTTCATAAATAAAATATCCTAAGGCAACCACCAGTAATCCGATAATTGTGAAATCTAGCTTGCGCCCAGTATGCGATGTGATGGATTCTTCTGGCGTTATATCAGACTCTTTCTTGATACCATCAGGGGTAATCTCAAAAGCCCAAGCGAAAAAGATTGCAAAGGGGAATCCAAATATGCCAAGTACGACTAAGAGAGTGATGGTCCAACTTGGTAGAGATAAAGCAGGTACAACGACATCAGCTATCTGTATGACGACCCATGCAAGGACCAGATAAGCCACGCCTACCTTAAAGACATTACGTCTTTTAAGTTCTGTAAAGAATGAATCAGCCAAGTATATTCCCTAATTTAAATTTTTGTTTTTCCATTAGTGGATAATGTACTGGATAACAAGGGGTATATCAAATATCCCACATCAAGTATCACAACGCAAAATCAGATTCTGCTGTAATCCAGTAAAGTCGTAAAAACAAAAATATAAGAGAGTAGGACATCTAAAATTAATCTTGATTGATGCCTTGCTTTTTTATCTTATTTCGCCAAATTTTCTTCGCTAATTTTTGCATATCTTTGGTCTTATCACTTTCATCGATAATTTCTAGACCTAATAGAGTTTCAAAAAGGTCTTCCATAGTAAGAATTCCTTCCATGGTTCCATATTCATTAACAACTAGCATAATCTGAGAGCGTTGACGCAGCATTTCATTGAGAGCCTGTAGTAATGACATTGAATTAGATAGAGCCGCAATTTCACGGCGATAATTTCCTAACTTATTTTTACCATTACCTCTTGCTTGTGCAAGAAACATATCACTTCGAATGATAAAGCCCGTTATATTATCCTTGTCTTCACTGTAAGTGAGAATGCGTGAGAAAGGAGTCTGATCGTACTTGTGGAAAAACTCTTCAACCGTCACGGATTCATTTAAGGTAAAAACAACCGTTCTCGGTGTCATGGCCGTTTCAACATTAGAACCTTTTAATAACATCAGATTTCTAAGAACCTGAGATTCTTCTGAGGCAATAGTGCCTTCTTCAACACTAAGTTCGGCCATGGCAGAGAATTCTTCTCGACTAAATCCTGTTAGAGAGCTTTCTTTAACCATACCAGATGTAATCTTTTCTGACATTAATACAAATGGATATAAAGCCCAGGTTAAAAATTTTAAAAAGAATGCTGTTGCAGGAGCAAGCTGGCGCCAATAACTCGCACCAATGGTCTTTGGAATAATTTCTGAAAATACTAGGATAAATATGGTCAATATAGCGGATGCAATTCCAACGTAGTCATTACCAAAGACAACAGCTGCCTGTGCACCTGCTCCGACAGCTCCAGTTGTATGTGCGATGGTATTTAACGTAAGAATAGCGGCAAGTGGTTTGTTAATGTCTGATTTTAGTAATTTAAGTAAAGAACCAGAGGGGTGATTGTTTTTTTCTAAAACGGAAATGTGTGCAGTTGTCACACTAAGTAATACCGCCTCCGCGATGGAGCAAAGAAAGGAAAATATGAGTGCAATTAATACGTAGGTGATTAGTAATATCATTAATGTAATATAGTAAAGAATATAGTGATAGACATTTACTTATCATATCTTAATATGACGTAGAAATAAAAAAGGCCTACATTTCTGTAAGCCTTTCTATGTTTGGCTCCCCGAGCAAGGCTCGAACTTGCGACAAACGGATTAACAGTCCGTTGCTCTACCAACTGAGCTATCAGGGAATAGTGCTGATCAGAGTTCATCAGAACGGCGCGAATAATAATCGGTTTTGATGGTTGGGTCAACAGACAAATAGTACTTTATGACTTATTAATGTGCAACTCCCCATTGAACAGAGATAATAGTGCGATTCTATAGCTTCTGAAGCCCTCGGGCTGTTAAACTGTCCGATCACAATTTTGAAAACCATTAATCGGGCAGACTTAGTAAAAAATGGATAGAAAATTCCAGCTAGTATCAGACTTCAAGCCAACCGGACACCAGCCTGAGGCTATTGAAGGCCTCATTGATGGGCTTGAATCTGGGCTTGCTCATCAGGTTTTATTGGGTGTCACGGGTTCTGGCAAGACATTTACCATTGCTAATGTCATTGAACGCACACAGCGACCCGCAATCATCATGGCGCCGAATAAAACATTGGCGGCGCAACTCTATGGTGAGATGAAAGAATTCTTTCCACACAACGCTGTTGAATATTTTGTATCCTACTACGATTACTATCAGCCCGAGGCCTATGTAGCAGCCTCAGACACCTTTATCGAGAAGGATGCGTCAATCAATGACCACATTGAGCAGATGCGCCTCTCGGCCACTAAATCGTTGTTAGAGCGCAAAGACACCATTCTTGTCAGTTCAGTTTCTTGTATTTACGGTTTAGGTGATCCCAAGGCATATCATGGCATGGTGATCCATCTAAAACGTGGCGATAAATTGGATCAACGTTATCTGCTACGAAGGCTCGCTGAACTTCAATACACTCGAAATGATATGGAACTATCACGAGCTAATTATCGGGTGAGGGGAGACGTGATTGATATCTTTCCTGCTGAATCTGAGCGAGAAGCAATCCGCATTGAGTTGTTTGATGATGAGATTGATAATCTGGCTCATTTTGACCCACTTACCGGTGAAGTCATCCGTCGCCTGCCGCGCATCACCATCTATCCGAAAAGTCATTATGTGACGTCTCGCGATACCATCCTAGGTGCCATTGACCATATCCGCGAAGAACTTGCAGAGCGTTTGGATCAGCTAAGAAGCATTAATAAATTAGTCGAAGCACAGAGGTTAGAGCAGCGAACCAAGTTTGATTTAGAAATGATGCGAGAGTTAGGATATTGCTCAGGCATTGAGAATTACTCACGCTACCTGTCGGGCCGTAAGCCCGGTGAGCCACCACCCACATTACTTGATTACCTTCCTCCGAATGCGCTTTTATTTGCCGATGAATCCCACGTAACTATTCCGCAAATAGGTGGCATGTACAAGGGTGATCGCTCGCGCAAAGAGACCTTGGTTGAGCACGGCTTTAGATTGCCCTCTGCGCTAGATAATCGTCCGCTACAATTTGCAGAGTTTGAGCGCATAGCGCCACAAATTGTGATGATTTCGGCAACACCTGGACCGTGGGATATGGAGCACGCTGGACAGGTAGTCGAGCAGGTCGTACGCCCAACAGGTTTACTTGACCCTCCTGTGGAGATTCGACCCGTGGGAACACAGGTGGATGATTTACTCTCAGAAATCCACATCAGAGTCGCTGAAGGTGATCGTGTACTCGTCACTACTCTAACCAAACGAATGTCTGAAGATTTAACCGACTATCTAGCCGAGCACGGAATCAGAGTGCGTTACCTGCATTCCGATATCGATACCGTTGAGCGAATGGAAATCATACGAGACTTGAGACTCGGCGTATTTGATGTGCTCGTGGGGATCAATCTACTAAGGGAAGGGCTTGATTTACCAGAGGTGACATTGGTAGCGATCCTCGATGCTGATAAGGAAGGCTTCTTACGATCTGAGCGATCATTGATCCAAACCATTGGCCGAGCAGCAAGAAACGTTAAGGGCAAAGCGATTCTGTATGCAGATAGGATCACCGGTTCGATGCAGAAGGCGATTGATGAAACCGACAGACGGAGAAAACTTCAAGCAGAATACAACAAGGAACACGGCATTACGCCAACGACAATCAAGAAGAACGTGTCTGATGTGATGGAGCGCTCTGGAGAGAATTTCAAAAGCAATAAAGCGAGGCGCCGAAAAGTTGCAGAAGCTGCTGGGAAGTATGATATTCATAATCCAGCTGCAATGGCGAAGACCCTTAAGAAGCTTGAAAAGCAAATGTACAATCATGCGAAAAATCTTGAATTTGAAGAAGCGGCTTCACTACGAGACACCATTACTGAATTACGAGATTCTATGTTGAAACCGAGCGTTTCATAGCCTTAATCTGAGGCGAAATAAAGCCCTGTCTTACAATACTGGTCTGGTTATTAAGGTACTGCATGACAGGATGCACAATTCTTATCAATAGTTACAAAACAGGTTATTATCTCTCTTCATGAATTGAACTTGGTGATTGACAATAACTATCGATAGTTATATGGTATTACAGTACTAGTATCGATAGAGGTGTTGTCATGACTTCAGTTACCGTATCACCGAAGTTTCAAGTTGTAATTCCAAAAGAGATCCGTGAGTCTATGGGAATTAAATCAGGTCAAAAAATACAAATGCTGATGTATCAAAATCGTATTGAATTGGTTCCGATCAGACCAATTAAAGAGTTAAGAGGCTCACTAAAAGGTATTGATACCGACATTAGAAGAGACAACGATAGATTATGAATGTCATTGATTCATCCGTATGGCTTTCTTATTTTGCTAATGATGGGAATTCAAATGCCTACGCAAAAACCATTGAATCATCAGAAGGGATAATTGTTCCCACGATCATTCTTACAGAGATATTCAAACATGTTCTGCGATTAAAAAGTGAGCAAGCTGCATTTGAGATTATTGCACATATTAAGCAAAACAAAGTAGTACCACTTGATGCACAATTAGCGTTAGATGCTGGTTGTTATGGTGTTAAGTTCAAACTGCCATTGGCTGATAGTATTATCTATGCAACAGCAATTAAATTTAATGCTATTTTATGGACTCAAGACCGTGATTTTGAGGGATTACCGAATGTTAAATACTTCTCTAAAAAACTTGCCCACGGCTCATTAAAATGATAATTTACGCGCCTCTCACCTTGAGAGTATTATTTAGTATCAAAGTCAACATAATAGTCGCGTAGCTCAGTTGGTTAGAGCACCACCT